>CAYMEO010000039.1:0-24304 GCA_964389705.1 uncultured Spirochaetia bacterium | reverse complement strand
ATTTTACCCCTCTTCTAATCTATTCTTGTCTCATATCTTTCTGAACCTATTCATTGATATTGACGAATCCAACCTGCACCAAGCAGGCTGGGCACTGTAATTTCATAGGGATGTATAATGCGCCCTCTCGGTAGCACAAAATAATCAATCATGTGATCCTGTATCGCCCCTATAGTAGAAAACGGCTGCCCGCAATCGGTAGGTCTCCGTTCCTTTTGTAACTAATATCGCCGAGTCTGTATCGTATAAATGGGGCATACCAAAAGAGGGGAGACCCGTGGCTACTAATTCGTCCCACTCACCTATCGCTACAGGACGACCGTCATTGATGACCTCGACGATCATGCCGTCATCACACGTAGGGTAGCATAGCATCAATTCTAATTTTGGGATAAAGCTCCAACACATTAAAATCTCGTCGTAAGAGCTGATTGTCACGCGGATGCAGTGGTTTCTCTCAACCTCGGCTTGCCTATCCGTAATTCGCAATTCGTAGTAATGTATGGCACGCTTGTGAAATGCATCCGGGTAACGCTCTTTTAGCCAGATTCGTCGGATGATAAACGGCTCACCTGAGGAACCGCTGGTCATTTGGACAATGAGGTACTCAAGATTCACATAATGATCATTCTTTAGAATATTTCCTCATAACCCTCGGCAAGATTTTCAAAGCTTGGGACTCCGAGTTTGTCTAAGAAGGCGAGCTTTACTACCCCTGTGGGACCATTTCTCTGTTTCCCTATTCACATAATGATCATTCTTTAGAATATTTCCTCATAACCCTCGGCAAGATTTTCAAAGCTTGGGACTCCGAGTTTGTCTAAGAAGGCGAGCTTTACTACCCCTGTGGGACCATTTCTCTGTTTCCCTATTATTATCTCGGCAATCCCATTTTTTTTATCTGGCTCCTTTTCGTAGGCATCAGCTCTGTGTATGAAAATAACAACATCGGCATCCTGCTCTAGTGCTCCGCTTTCACGAAGGTCAGAGAGTTGAGGAACCCTATTGGCTCTGGCTTCTGTTTGGCGACTGAGCTGAGAGACGGCTATCACGGGAATATTTAATTCCTTTGCGAGGGCTTTAAGAGACCCAGAGATTTCTGCAATCTCGCGCTCTCTTGTTTCCGTTTTTCCACTTCCACGCATAAGCTGAAGGTAGTCAACAATAATGAGGTCTAGCCCTTTTTCCCTCTTCTGTCTTCTTGCCTTTGCTCGGAGCTCCAGTATGCCGATTGCTGGGGTATCGTCAATATAGATTTTTGCCTGGCGGAATATATCGGCTGCATTTACAAGCTTTACCAGTTCCTCATCTTTTATATATCCGCTCCTTATCTTTGAGTAGTCTACCTTTGCCCTGCTCGATAGCATTCTAAGCATAAGCTGGTCTTTTGTCATCTCAAGAGAAAATATCCCTACTGGGTTTCTATTCTCTATTGCCGCATGAGCAGCGATATTGAGGCAAAACGATGTCTTCCCAAGACCTGGTCTTGCCGCAACAATTATCAAATCCGAGGGCTGAAGCCCGGAGGTCATGTGGTCTAGCTTTTCAAACCCCGTTGGAATCCCTGTGATAAGCTCTTTTCTCTCATGTAGGGCTTCTATGATTTCAAGTGCCTTTGCGGCAAGCTCTCTGGTCTCATAAAAGCTAGGTTTTATCTTATGCTGGGCTATATCAAAAATCGCCTTCTCTGCCAGGTCAACGGCCTCGTCAACGCTTATGCCCCCTTCGTAGCTGCGATTTGCAATCTCAGTTGCGGCAATGACAAGACGTCTTAATATAGCCTTTTCCTTAACGAGCCTTGCATAATATTCGACATTCACTGTGGAGGGCACGACACCAGTGAGATATGTGAGATAGCTGCTCCCACCTACCTCTTCGAGGAGTTGCCCCTTGGATTTCAAATAATTAAAAACCGTTAGTATATCCACTGGCTTGCCACTTCTGTCAAGTTCAACTATTGCGCTAAATATCTTTCTATGCGCCTCCTTATAGAAATCCTCAGGCGTTAGAATCTCAATAACTTGGCTTATGACGCTACTGTCTATAAGGATGGCGCCAAGTGTTGATTGTTCTGCATCCTCATTTTGTGGAAGTGGTCTAAGAGGTGAGGTTGCCATATTACTCTAGAGTTTATATCCGCACAGAAAAACCTTCAATATACCGAACATGAATTATTGATGCACGAGATATACCAATCTACAGAGGGCACAGAAGTAGGGAAAAAACTCGAATGTTATATCCCTAAAGATAGTCTCTCAGCGAGCCTTCTATCCAGACCGGCTCGGATTATCTTTTGCTTAGCGGATTCTATATCATACTCCAGTCTTATGAATCTCACAGCTGCCCCCTTAGAGTCATATATGAGAAAAGACGAGCGCGGATCCCTGTCGCGCGGCTGTCCAACGCTTCCGGGATTTATCAGGTACTTTGCCTCTGGTTTTATCTTAAACTCATATTCAAAGCGGCATTGCACATCGCCACCAATCAAAACATAATATGTCCTTACGTGTGTGTGGCCAAAAAAACAGATATTCCATTTCTTCATCAACTTGAATTCACCAATGGCATCGTAGACTGAGAATATATATAAATCCGGGTCGGATATTGCACCGTGAACAATAAGAAAACCATCAATCTCCCTTGTTTCGGGGAGGTTATGGAGGAATTCTCTGTTCTTGGCCGTAAGTGTATTTCTTGTCCAGAGCGCTGCCTCCTTTGCTACAAAATTAAAATCGAAAGGCTCTTTTTTCCCACATGCGACAGTATCGTGATTGCCTATTATAGATTCGATCTTTCTTTCCCTTATTATCTCTACGCACTCGTTCGGATTTGCGCCGTAGCCTACAATGTCTCCAAGACAGATAATTCTATCCACACCGATTTGGTCTATCTCTTGAAGTACACTCTCTAATGCCTCAAGATTTGAATGAATATCGGAAATTATTGCATACTTCATATCTATAAGTTGACTGCAGACAACGGACAAGGGGTTAATTCGGATTTATTCTACAATCACAATACCTATATCCATAACGTTCGTTCCTGTAGGTCCTGTTTTAACTAGGTCTCCCAATTTCTCAAAAAATGTATAAGAATCATTCTGAATGAGAGACATTCTTGCACTGAGGTTTATTTCTCTCCCGCGCTCTCTTGTCCTCCCATCGCAGATTGCCCCGGCCGCATCCGTGGGGCCGTCAATTCCATCTGTGCCACAAAAGAGACCTAGGATTTGGTAGTGCCCCATTATCTCCATTGAGAAAGAGAGGGCGAGTTCCGTATTTCTTCCTCCTTTTCCACCTCCTGTAACTGTAACCGTCGTTTCCCCTCCGAAGATCAGACATGCGGGCTTTTCTACAGGGATACCAAACCTTTCTATATCGAGTGCCATTGCCGCCACGGCTTTTGCAATCTCTCTTGCTTCACCCTTTATCTGTGAGGAGATGAGAATCGTATTGTATCCGAATTGGGCAGCCTTCCTTTCTGCCGCAAGGAGTGATTTAAAATTATTTCCCACAATCACTGTTTGGACCTTATCGGGATCGAATTCTCCTTTTTTTAGAGTTTCGGGAATTCTTCCTTTTCTACCTTCCTCAAGATGGACGATTACCTGAGGCGGGATCTTGTGCTCAATCCTGAATTCTTCTATAACGCGCCATGCGTCCTCAAACGTCGTCGGATCAGGAACCGTCGGACCCGAAGCAATTGCATCAAGCCTGTCGCCTACAACATCTGAAAGTATAAGTGTTATAACCTGAGCGGGAAGGGCTCTTTTAAGCAGACCTCCACCTTTGATCTGAGAGATGTGTTTTCTTACGGCATTAAACCCATAAGTGTCTACCCCGGATTTAAGAAGCATCTCAGTGACTTTTCTCTTATCCTCAATTGAAAGTCCTGGCGCAGGCATTGCAAGGAGCGCGCTTCCGCCACCTGAGATTAGAAAAATCACCAGGTCTTCCTTATTAGCATTCTCAAGGAATTTCACTACTTCTCTTGCGGCATTGAGGCTCCTCGCATCCGGGACGGGGTGGCTTGAGATATGAAACTTCATCCTTGAGAAGGCAAATGGAGGTCGAGAGTTCGATACTACAATTCCATCTGTTATTCTTTCACCTAGTATATCCTCAAGAGTCTTTGCCATAAGTGGGGCGGCTTTTCCGAAGGCGATAACAAAGATTGACTTGTATTTTTTTAAATCATATTCCCTTGAGTCAATGCTGAGCGTATCTCTCTTGAGGCTTATGTGCTCGAGCATACACCTTCCTGGATTTGCTGCTTCTATTGACTCTTTAAAGATTTCGAGTGCATGGTTTCTAGTTTTAGAATTCATTTTTGAATTAATTTAATTAGCCGCGAATAAAAATTTTAGAATTTGTGGCTAAATATGATTTTGAATCTGTGTTTGTTTAATCCTTCAGCAGTCTTTCAATCAACTCGTCTATCTTCTTTCTCGTAAGATTTTCGTAGAGCTCATCGTCAAGTAGCATAACAGGAGCGGTTCCGCATGAGGCTAGGCATTCGGCCTCAAGGAGCGTAATCTTTCCATCCGGTGTTGTCTCCCCCGTATGAATTCCGAGTTTTTCCGAGAGATAGTGCTCTATGTGTTCTGCACCTCTCAAAGCACAAGAGAGGGTTCTACAGAGCCAGATTACGTGCCTTCCAACGGGTTTTGTGAAAAACATCGTGTAGAAAGTCGCCACGTTCTGAACGCTCGCAGGAGGAATGTCGAGAATCTCTGCTACCTCTTTCATGGACTCCAAAGAGAGCCAACCGTATCTATTTTGAACCTCGTGGAGAACGGGAATAAGGGCAGATTGCTTTGTTTCAGATTTGGACACAATCTCGTCTATTTTTTCTCTAAGCTCAGCTGGAAAAGGCACTTTCTGTATATTCTCCTTTATCTTAACAGGTGATAAATAGTTAAGCTATCACGATTTAAAAAAGAGCGCAAGCAGGGGATTTGCTTATTACTTTCTCCAGAAACCAGTCGAGATTATTTCATTACTCTTTTAAATTTGCCTTTTTTGCCAAAAATGTGATAAATATTTAGAGAGGAAATAATTATGTTAGAGGCCTTTAAGAGAATCTTTAAAACTGGCGAATCTGTAAATCCTAAAAGAGATGTGGAAAAGAAATTAGAGATAGAAACGTGTGTGATTCTGCTTGAGGCAGCTATAGCAGACTCTAAACTCTCCAAAGAAGAATTACAGAAAATTATTGATCTTCTAAAGACTAAATTTAGGATGACTGATTCATCGGCAAATGAGCTTATTGAGGCATCCAAGAAAGAGCGTGAAAGCTCTCCCGGTCTTTGGCACTTCACCAATCTGATTAACGAAAACCTCAGTTTGGATGAGAAATACGATTTAATGGAAATGATATGGAATGTAATCTACTCAGATGGAACACTCGACGATTTTGAAGACTATGTGGCTCACAAATTGCTCAACCTGCTACGTCTGGATCACTCTAAGTTTATTGAGATTAAGCTGAAAGTAAAGAATGCCAGTAATATCAAATCCGGCTGAATACCTGATTTATTTTTCTCCATATAATACTGCCTCTCCTGCCCTTTGTTTCATGGAGTGTCCATATCCAAGCCCCATAAGAAACTTGTTGCTGCTTTCAATCTCTAAGGGATTTTCTGAGCGTTATCGCTTGAGAAATGGAGTTCTTTACCTAATTGGAGTGAGGAGGAATGTGTAGAGAATTAGGTCATAGAAATCAAACACCCAGCCTGCCCGGCTCATAATGAGAATCTCATAATGCCGCTTTGTGGGCTTTTCATACTCACTGATGGGCAATTCTCTCATTTATTTTTCTTGGCTTAATTATTATACTAGTGGTTATCTTGTTATTTTTATTTTGTTCTGTTTTTGACCTCTTATAGATTGGAGTAAGGAGATTTAGGGCTTCTTATTTATACATAAACCAAAATTTAGCTCTTTAGAAAAAAACTTTCATATACCTTTTACCACAGATAAAATAGATATAGATTTTTGATGAGGTGCAGATTGTGAGAAATTCGGTTAAAAACGGAAGACGGGTTGCTATAGTCTATGGACTTAGAACGCCTTTTATAAAGTCAGGGACACTCTTTAGAAATCTCTCTGCTCTCGATTTAGGGAGAATCGCTACTGTTGAGCTCTTAAACCGCACTGAGATCGATCCGAAAGAGATTGACGAGGTCATATTCGGCACAGTTGTTTTCTCTCCAAAGGCTCCAAACCTCGCAAGGGAGATCGCCCTTGGTGCCGGAATTCCACCTTCAACACCCGCATACACATTGACGCGGGCGTGTGCTTCGGCAAACCAGGCAATCACAAATGCAGCAGATAGCATTATGAGTGGAAATGCGGATATCGTAGTTGCAGGCGGTACAGAATCCCTTTCCGACGTCCCGGTTCTATTTTCCAAAGGGTTCAGGACAATTCTCTATAACTCATACAGGGGGAAGAATTTCGTACAAAAAGCAAGGCCTTTTTTAGGCCTTCGTCTCCGAGATTTGGCTCCGGAGATTATGGGGCTTGTAGAGCCTTCTACAGGTCTGACTATGGGAGAATCGGCGGAGAAAATGGCAAGAGAAAATCATATAAGCCGTGAAGACCAGGATGCATTTGCATACAGGAGCCACAGGCTTGCCCATAAAGCGGCCGAAGATGGAAGATTCAAAGAAGAGGTTATTCGCATCCTGGTTCCGCCTGATTTTTCAACTGTTGTTGCAGCCGATAACGGAATTCGTAAAGATACAACCATTGAAGCCCTCTCTAAACTCAGTCCCGTGTTTGATAGGAGATACGGCACGGTGACTGCCGGAAACTCCTCTCCTCTTACAGACGGCGCATCTGTACTTCTCCTCATGTCAGAAGAAAAGGCTAAGGCTCTGGGTTATGAACCTCTAGGCTACATTCGTTCTTATGCATATGCCGCCCTTTCTCCCGAGGATCAGCTTCTTATGGGACCTGCCTATGCAACTCCAATTGCGCTTGAGCGGGCAGGACTTTCTTTCAGTGACATTGATCTTATAGAGATGCATGAGGCCTTTGCCGCACAGGTGCTCTCAAATATTCAAGCCTTTGCTTCAAAGAAATTCGCCGAAGAAAAACTCGGCAGAAGCAACCCCATCGGCGAAATTGATATGGATAGGTTTAACGTTTCAGGCGGCTCAATTGCAATCGGTCATCCGTTCGGTGCAACCGGAGGAAGGCTTACAATCACGGCTCTCAATGAGCTCAGACGGCGCGGCCACAATTTCGGTTTAATTACTGTCTGCGCCGCCGGCGCCCTTGGCGTAACAATGATTGTAGAAAGGGAATGAATCAGGCAAAGGAGTTTCCTCACTCGCAATGACAAATATTTGGGGGTGGTTTATTTGCCCATCTTGCTCCCTTGGGCAATTCCCGATTAAATTGGGAAAGGATCGCCTCTACAATTGCAATGACAACTATCGGAGGTTACACGGTTAATTACAGTTCATCATATTCGACTAAATCGGAGGTAAATTAATGAATGTCTTTTCATTTGAAATAGATGCTCAGGGAATCTGCATCGTTACGGTGAATCTGCCAGGTGAAAAGGTAAATAAGCTCACACGCGAGGGTATACTGGAAATAGAGAGCATCTTAAACCGCATAGAAAGTGATGGGGGAATAAAGGCTGCGATAATTATAAGTGGCAAAGAGGATAATTTCATTGCGGGCGGGGATATAAAGGAATTCTTAAAAATCGCATCGGTTGATGATGGAAGGATACTCAGTCTGAGGGCACAGGAGATTTTAAATAAGATTGAGAATTCGAGGGTGCCATTTGTCGCGGCGATACATGGGGCGTGTCTCGGTGGTGGTCTTGAGATCGCCCTTGCCTGCAGGTATAGAATCGCTACAGACGATCCAAAGACCATATTGGGGCTTCCTGAAGTACAACTCGGCTTAATTCCTGGGGCAGGAGGAACCCAGAGGCTTCCTCGACTCTTGGGAATTTCTCAAGCCCTCGATATGATTCTTACCGGAAAGAGTATAGATTCAAGGAAGGCAAAAAGAATAGGGCTCGTTGATGAATTGGTACCGAAGGAGATTCTTCTTGATATATCAAAGAAGAGGGCACCTTTGATCTCTTCAAACAGACTAAGACCGGTGCGCCCGATGGTTAGAGGCTTCAGAGAACTGCTGTTTGAGAAAAACCCTCTTGGCAGGAAAATCCTTTTTGACAAATATCGGAAAGAGGTTGTAAAGAGGACCCATGGCAATTATCTCGCGCCGATTATGGCACTTGAGGCTGTAGAGATTGGAGTCAATCATGGCTTCAACAGAGGGCTCCACGTTGAGTCTGCCCATTTCGGTGAGCTTTCCGTAAGCGATACATCGCGGCAGTTGATCAATATTTTCTTATCTACAAATGCAATAAAAAGAGACCCGGTTATTGAAAACAGAGACATAAAACCCAAGAGGATAGAAAAAATCGGGGTAGTAGGAGCCGGATTTATGGGCTCCGGAATTGCCTGCATATGTGCCGACATTGGTATTACAGTGAGAATGAAAGACAAGGATGATGCGAGTGTGGGAAAGGGATTGAGAACCTGTTATGACTATTTTAGAGAGAGGTACAAAAGGTGGAGCATTACAAAAATACAGATGGAAAAGGGATTGAATCTAATCAGTGGTACATCTGATTACACAGGATTTCGTAGAGCCGATTTGGTTATAGAGGCCGTATATGAAGATTTGGAACTAAAACGAAGGATATTAGAAGAGGTTGAATCTGTTACAAATGAGGACTGTATATTTGCTTCGAATACATCGTCTCTGCCCATCTCCCGTATTGGAGCATCCTCAAAACGCCCGGGCAATCTAATTGGGATGCACTTTTTTTCCCCCGTCCACAGAATGATGCTTCTTGAAATTGTAAGGACTCCCGACACATCAGAGAAAACAATTGCCACAGCCCTCGACCTGGGAAAGCGTCTTGGAAAAATCCCGATTGTTGTAAAGGACGGAGTTGGGTTTTATACAACCAGGATTCTAACCCCTTATATAAACGAGGCTCTTTACCTCCTCAATGAGGGGGCGGCGGTTGAGGATATTGATGGGGCGATGGTTGAATTTGGATTTCCAGTAGGGCCTCTGATGCTGCTCGATGAAATAGGGATTGACGTAGGTGAAAAGATTGGAAGGATTATTCATGAGGCGTTTGGCGGAAGGCTAGAACCCCCTACGCATATAGAGAAGCTCATTCTCGATAATAGAATGGGGAGAAAAAACAAAAAGGGATTTTACACTTATAACTATAACGGCAAGACAAAGGAGGTTGATAGGTCTGTTTATGACCTATTCCCATTTAAGCAGGCAAGGGAGCATCTTCCAAAGGAAGAAATCCAGGGGAGGCTCTCTCTTGGATTAGTCAATGAAGCGATACTCTGCCTTCAAGAGGAGATGATAAGAAGCCCTAGGGATGGGGATATAGGAGCTGTGATGGGACTTGGGTTTCCCGCTTTTCTCGGCGGTCCATTCAGGTACGTAGACTCAGTTGGGGCAAGAGCAGTCTTAGGCCAGCTTGAGGCTTTCGCATTGAGGTTTAGTCCCCGCTTTATTCCAGCCCAACTCCTTATAGATATGGCAAGAGAGGGAAAAAAGTTTTATAGAGAATAACCTTTAATTAATCGCCCAAAAAGAAAAGTCGTTCTAAGCCGATTTCTTAACCCTCTTTTCTTCTTATCTGATACGACAGGCTGCGATTGGATTCTGTGTCCCTTTCTTCTCTTATCAATAGCTGTGGACTGGTATTCAACTCTCTCTTAGATTACAGAAAGGAAGCCAGTTAACTGTATTGTGCTTCTACTTTTTCTCCTGTTCCTTTGCTTTACAGGTGCATTCCTTTTCAGCAATTACCCTGAGATGAATCTTATTATCGTCCTGCATATGTTTATTACAGGTATAATCAGCAACTTTAATATCTTCGCGGGTAAGAGGCGGATTCATTTCACATTTATCGCTTAAAAAATCGCAGTAGCTCTTACACTTATCTATAGCGTCGTCCTTGGCCTTATCCTTGAGGTCTTTGAGCCCCTTAAGGCAATCCTGTGAACTGTCATAGATTTGGGTTGCCTCCCCCATCACCTTGGATTGACCACACGCCGGGGTACCCTTATTGGATGCAGCCAGCACACCACTTCCATAGCTAAAGGGGGAAAGGATAGTGATAGCCGATACCAGTAGAAGAGATAAAGAGTATCTCATGGTTTTTTCTCCTTATTGGATTTTATCTTTACAGGAAACCTTTTTTCATTGCACAAAAATAATCTATATGATAGAGACAATAAATGCCGTAACAATTAATGAAATTGTTATGCCCGCAAGGAATATGTCCATCTTTCGTGCCTCCTTGATATCTATCACAGATGGATGTAGCCCAATAGCAATAGTATAATTAGTATTAATAAAATTAACCCAATTGTGCCGCCTGGATAATAGCCCCAATCACTACTATATGGCCAGGTGGGCAGTACTCCAATAAGCAATAGGACGAGTATTATTAACAGAATAAGTGTCATATGTGATTCCAATCTCCTTTTGTTATTATTACTTATTTTTAAATTGCAATATCTGTGCCAGTGGATTCATCGCTAATATTTATAGCGAGTTACATATGAGAAATGTTATAGAAGGGGTGAAAATGTGTTTTTTCTATACAATTTGGTAGATTAGGGGTGGGTAAATTTACACAATAGCGATCCTTGGCACATTGGCCTCGGGTATTAATGTCCCCCGTGTAGAAATGGAATCCTAAAGGACAGTGTATAGCCACCTATGGTAAGAATGGCTCCAACTATAGCCAGAACTAAACTAAAGAAGAAAATAGGGCGTGAAACAGAGAGGATTGAAATAGATGACATTACAATGGCTATCTGGAGCAGTACCTCGGCATACTCGAAATAAGAGTCCTTATCACGGTTTAGGTCTCTTTCACGCTCTAGTTTCTTAGCCTCTTCCTCTATATTTTTTTTCTCGGCATTGTAACGCCTTTCCTCTTCTGCAAACTTTTCTATAAGTGCCTCAAACTTCTGGCGCGCCTCGGGCTTCATGTTTGGGCCGCGTTCGGCTAATTCCGCCTCCAGATGCAGTTTCTCGTTGCCATTTTGGTGCTCACGGATTACCTTTGCCTGATAGAATGCCCATTGGTCTGAGGCCTGCTGCTGAGCTAGGAGTGCTTCCTTTGTGGCCTCCTTTCCCCCTAGGGATGCAATGGCTAAGACAACTGCGAAGATTCCCGTAGCGAGTGCCACGCGCTTGGTAAAGCTCTTCTCTTTAATCTCTTTAATCTCATCTAGATTTGGAAGTTCGGTTTCTGACATAGGACTATTCTCCCTTTCTCTGCTAAAAGGACCGAATTTGGAAAATAATCTTATACCCAATAATGCGATATTAATCAATGCGGATAACTGAAAAAAGTATATGAATTTCTTAGGGTTAAAGAACCTTTGGCTATTATTGACCTATAATCTGAGGGTTAACTGGTACTATGGGCTATAATTCTCTAGTTTATTAGCAATTGCGTAAATTAAAGACGATTACAAATAGATTTACTAATTATATCAGAGACATATATATAGATCATCTATTTGCAAATGCGAACAAAAAGCTTGACAAATCCTTTTTTGGTATTATCATTAATCTTAAATAAACCCATAGGAGGTAGATTTATTATGGCAGAGAGAAAAGAGAAGGAAGAGGTAAAAGTTGCTGATTTTACTGAGGTCTTTAAGGATCTTAGCGGTCTAGTAAAGGACAATTATCTTTCTAATCTCAAGATAGCCCTCTCGATTTGGGAAGAGAATCAGAAGTTTGCAAATGCTCAGATTGATTATTTTCTAGCAACCCAAAAGGAGTATGCCGATCAGATAAAGGCCGCTTCTGAGAGGTTTCTCCCTAAAGAGGTATTTGGCTTTTGGGATAGCAGTTACAAGGCCTTTGAAGGGAACTTTAATCGTATAATTGGTGCTCAGAGAGACTACATAAACCTAGTAAAAAATGTATCTGAGAGGCTTGCAAAGAACACACTGAGTCTTACACAGAAAACCGCAGAAAAGGCCTTTTTAGGTTTTGATGAGTATTTCAAATTCTTTGGAGCTTAATACTTGAGTTATCTATATAGCTCTTTAAGAGGAGTGGTTGAAAGATGGTAATAACAGTAGCTCCTTTTACAGTTAATCCGGATTGTAGCTGCGTATTATCAGCGGTCGAGTATAGAGAAGAGCACATTAAAAGGCATCATCTGCCGATTACCTATTGGGGGGTCTATATAGATGACAAATACGTGTCCTATACATCAACCAAGGAGTTGGCTGAAAAGACAAAACTGTGGATGGAGAAGTGGCTAAAATAAACAAGCGTGGATGGATTAGACACATAATTATAATTAAGCTCTAGGAGGTAAATATTATGCAAGAGGGAATTCAATTACAAGGTCTCAGGGAGTCAATCATAATGGCATTTAATCTGGGTGTGTGGATGAAGCAGCAAAAGGAGAATACAGGTGATGTCTTAGAAGCCGCTAAAGAACTTAAAGATATGATTTACTGGAACATATCTCAGCACTACACTGGATATCCAGACGATCTCATCCGCTCTAATGTAGAGTATTTCCTAGAGATTGCTCTCTTAGGGTATATCCTTCCGGGGGTTTCTCTTCCCAATGAGGAATTAAAAAGCAGGCTCATTTCTCTCATAGAGGCTAAGGCTAGGGGAGAATCCCATCAACAGACAATTCAACATAATCCTGCCGCAACTGTATTTCATTACTAGTTCTTTGGAATTAATTTATAGAAAATAGGTCCTTAAGATTGCGTTAACATTCATTGGGCTTCTTTAGATAACTGATGAGGCAAGACCTTAGTGTGTTTATTCTACACTTTTTGAAGGAGTAAAAAAAGGAGGCAAAACGGTTATTATAGGTGATTGAGAATAAAAAAGGAGAATCATAATGAGTAGAGATAGATATGAACGTGGATTAAAAAAACTCAATGAGATTGATGCTAAAGTTGGGGAGCAACTGATTGAGCGGCTAAAAGATATATCCCCTGACTTGGCCCGCTATATAATTGAATTTCCCTTTGGAGATGTCTACAGCCGTCCTGGGTTAGACCTAAGATCCAGGGAGATTGTCACTATTGCAGCACTTACAGCATTAGGCAATGCCGTTTCACAGTTAAAGGTGCATATTAATGGGGCGCTTAATGTTGGGGTTTCGCCTCAAGAGATTATAGAAATAATCATTCAAATGGCGGTCTATGCCGGTTTCCCGGCAGCGCTTAATGCTATGTATGCTGCAAAGGAGGTTTTTAAAGAAAGGGGTTTGATAATTGACAAAGAGAAAGAGCAACGGATAAGCCACTCCCTGGATCTGATGAAGCAGAATGGAAAATCATAGACGCGGC
Organism: uncultured Spirochaetia bacterium; assembly: GCA_964389705.1. Taxonomy (GTDB): domain Bacteria; phylum Desulfobacterota_D; class UBA1144; order Nemesobacterales; family CSP1-2; genus PSLL01. The sequence goes on along the minus strand of CAYMEO010000039.1, from coordinate 10,878 downwards.
AAGATAAAGGTAAATGGCATCAATATATACTATGAAATCTACGGAGAGGGTGAGTCCCTTCTTCTCATTGAGGGGCTTGGCTACTCAAGCTGGATGTGGTTTAAACAGATTCCCGATCTTTCTAGGAAATATAGAGTTATTGTTTTTGATAACCGTGGGGTCGGAAACACAGATAAACCCGATGTTGAATATACAATCGAGATGATGGCAGAAGATGCAGCGGGTCTTCTCAAGGCCCTCGGTCAATATCCGGCTCATGTCCTCGGGGTTTCCATGGGCGGTTTTATTGCTGAGGAGTTGGCACTAAGGCATCCAGATATGGTAAAGAGCCTTATTTTAGTTTCGACGAGTTTTGGGGGGAAATACACTATGCCCATGGGTTCTAGGCTCTGGAACAGCTTTGCAAAACTATGGGGATTAATGCCAGATGTGATTCAGCTTGGTGGTAAGGGTAGTGCTCCGATGATCAATTCCTTTGGCTTAACGCCAGAGAGAAGGGTTCGCTATGGGCTTTCTTTGGCCTTTACACCCGAATATTTTAAAACCCATAATGAGGAGGTTGACCGTATTGTAGATTGGCGGCTTGCCAACCCACAACCGCTCTATGCATGGAAACGCCAGTTTATAGCCGCGGTGGAATTTGACGCGGCTGATAGGGTATACCAAATAAAGGCTCCGACCCTCGTAGTAACTGGCTCCGAGGATAGAATCGTCCCTGCTGAAATCTCAAAGCGCCTTGCAGAGGGTATTGCGAACTCAGAGTTTATTACCCTCGAAGGGACCGGACATCTCCTCTTTATTGAAAAGGCCGATGAGTTCAATAGAATCGTTCTTAATTTCTTAAATGAGATAACGGGGAAGACTAAGGAAAGAAAAGTGTGGTGGAGGAAAATCCTCTCTTTTCCCGGTGTTAAAAAACTATGCGATTTACTCAAACTCAACCAGGCTAGGGTCAATAGATTCTAATGCTTCATTTAGATACCTCTCTATTTCTCTCTCCTTTTTCTCACCCAAGATTTTGGATTGGACACTGCGGCAGAGATCCTCATTAATTCGTTTGCATAGGTATCGAATAACCGGAGCGCGGGAGGGCAAAACACTTAACTGACGGTATCCTATTGATATTAATGCCAGAGCCCCTGATGCTGTTCCAGCCAATTCACCACAGACCGTAATCTCTTTTCCAAGGGATTTTGTTTTTAGAAAGATATCATTAAGTGTCCGCAGTACGGCGGGATGAAAACCGGAATATAGGTGTCCTACAATGTTGGAATTCCTATCAACGGCTAGGAGGTACTGGGTTAGATCGTTTGTTCCTACTGAAACAAAATCAATAATGTCTTTGTAGTCATCTAATTGATGAAGGACAGCGGGCACCTCCATCATAATTCCAAGGGGCGGTAGGTCGGTATATGGTATTCCTATCTCGGCTCCTAGCCGTTCTAATATTTCCCTTGTCGTTTCTACCTCCCATACATTGGATACCATAGGGAGAAGGATTCGAAGACGGTAGCCTTTCTTTGCCGTCAGCAAAATCGCCCTTATCTGATCCTCAAATAGATCTAGATTCTCCATAGAGAATCGTATTGCCCTGAGTCCAAGAAGTGGGTTTGCCTCGTTAGGGAAGTTAAAGTAGGGAAGTAGCTTATCGGCACCTATATCCAGGGTTCGTATTGTGATGTACCCTTCAAATTGGCGTGCTAAGTCCTCATAGATTTTTGCCTGTTCTGGGATTCCTGGCCATCTGCTATATTGTGCAAAAGCAAACTCTGTCCGAAAGAGACCCACATCCTTTAAATGGTATTGTTTTGCCACTTCTATGTCGGCTGGAAATCCGATATTAGCCGTCAATTTAATCGAGGTAGAGGTATCATGAGTATCTGCTTCTTCTCTTTCAATAACCTCTTTTAGTCTGGCCAGATTACTATAGGCATTTTCATATTCCAGAACTAGGTCTTTATCGGGATTCGAAAAAATAAATCCGGTCTTTCCATCAACTAGGAGTGTTTCACCCGATTTCACAAGATTGCAAATATTTCCTATTCCCACAACGGCGGGAATTCCCAGAGACCTTGCAAGGATAGCTGTGTGTGATGTCTCTCCGCCCTTCTCGGTTACTATTGCTGCAATCTTATTTTTATGAAGCATTGCCAAGAAAGAAGGGCCCAGATCATAAGCAACCACGATGGAGCCTTCCCGGGGTCTTGTAAAGATCTTTTCCCTTCCCCTAGAGCGTAAGAGGTAATAGAGAATCTTTTCCCCAAGGTCGCGAAAATCCTGCGCCCTTTCTCTAAGATAGGGATCATCCAAGTTTTCAAACTGTCCTGCTATGGATTCAATTCCCTCTATGACACCGAGTTCTGCTGCTATACCCTTCTCTCTGATCTTTTCTATAATTGTCTTCTGAAAGGTAGAGTCCTTTAAAATCAAAAGATGGGTTTGAAATATGTTTATCTCGTTCTCGGATAGTACTCCTTCTTTCTCGAGGGCTTGAATGAGACTGAGGAGATCCTTATCCACACTTACTAGGGCATCCAACAGCCTTGAGATTTCCTCTTCCACACCGTATGACTCAAGCTTATCTACCGATACCTCTTGAAACAGACCGCGAGAGAGATAGACCGTTCCTACGGCGAATCCCCCCGAAACGCCTTTGCCTTGAAATGTTTTAGTCTCGTGTTTAATAACGGATGGGGCGCGTAATCGCTCCAGTCTATCCGCTACTTCGAGGAGCCCTGCAAGGCGGGAGGCAATAATCTGAAATAGTGTTTCTTCTGCCGGATTGATTAATCGCTTCTCTTTTGTCTGTCCAACAAGGACACCCAGGCACCTGTTCTGAAGTAGAATAGGCACACCGATATAACTTTCATATTCCTCCTCACCAATATCGGGAAAATACCTATAACGGGGGTGACCAGATGCCGGCATGACAATTAGGGATCGGCGTGTTTCATATACAAGACCCGTCAGCCCCTCATCTGGTCTAAGGCGGATGGGATGATCTGAGGCTACATTCAAACCCCGTGTCGCCCTTAGAATTAACTCGTTATTTTGTTTGTCCCACAAATAAATGGATACCACATCGAAGTGAAGCGAATCGCCTATTTTGTTGACTATATTCTTTAGGATATTATCTAAGCCTCTAGACTGATTAACAAGGTCGCTAATCTCCTGGACGATTTTAAGGTGGAAATCGGCTCTTTCAACTAATGTTGCTCCACTCATAGATAAGGGCTTTAAGGTAATTTAATTTTTCAAGTGATTTTAAAAGCAATGTGCAAATATTATACCAAAGTGAATTATAAAATGACCTAACTTGCTGGATGATTGGGTCTCTGAGCACAGGAGGGGCTATATAATCTAAGGATTAAGATTGTCTTCTTAAGTATAGGGTTTTATCGTCAGTCGTATTTAATAACTAAACTGCTGTTCCTCCTCCAACCCTTATTTAGTGTTGGGACTATTTAAGAATTTTAGTTAGTAATCCGTTTCGATTCGGAATTTCTCTCTAATCATGATATTGTATTATGAATAGAAGCATTTCTAGTGTATACTCAAGCTATTCTACCCTGAGGAGGTAAAAAACATGGCAAAGATACAACAAAAGAGTCTAAGCTCACCGGATGAAACTCGCACATTTCCCAAAGGGAAGGTGGAGATCGTTACAGTCGAAGGTGTTACATTTGGCCGGGCCACCCTTGAGCCTGGATGGAGGTGGTCGGAGCATGTCAAGCCGATAGCCAAGACCAAAAGCTGTGAGGCTCCACACACCCAGTACCACGTTTCAGGGCGGTTGAGGGTTAAAATGGATGACGGCACAGAATCTGAGTTTGGTCCGGGCGATGTATCTCATCTACCACCTGGGCATGATGCTTGGGTTGTTGGAGGCGAGCCTGTTGTAGTGATTGATGTTACAGGTATGATTCACTACGCCGAGCAGCATAAGGGATAAAAAGGTTTGAAATACCTTTCTGCAATTTCGGTTATGTAATGATTTTTCACAAATTTATTAACTAAGGAGGGCGGCATTATGGAAAAAAGAAAAGTCGCAGATTGTAGGAGATACCCAAGTGAGAACAACTGTACAGTTACTATCAGTGGCAAAGAAGAAGAGGTGTTGCCACTTGCTATATATCATGCAGTGACTAGCCATGGCCATAAAGATACCCCTGAGCTTAGAGAGCAAATCAAATCTATTCTAGAAGATGAATGAAAGGATTCTTTAAAGAAGTTACTAGTGCCTAATAAGAATCAGAGTGCAATGTAGTTTTTAGGAAAACTAATGGCTTATCAGGTATCATTAATATGGAATGAAAGTGGAGGTAACACATTCAACTTTGCTATCTATCATTCATTATCATCAATCTGAAGGAGGCACAGATGTTAAAAACGAGTAATGTATTTCATATCACATTTCTACTGCTTTTATCTCTGATGATGTTAGAAATTCGTGCCTTTTGTGCACAGGCACGCACCATCGAGATCGAGGGGCTGCAGACCCTAAAGTTTAGTGTCGACCATATCTCTGCTAAGCCTGGCGAAAAACTCACTGTGAAACTTACCAATAAGACCTCTTTGCCACCCGAGGCGATGTCCCATAACTTCGTGCTGTTAAAAAAGGGTGCGGACCCTGGTGCCTTTGCCGATGCGGCACTTAACGCCAAGGATAATGGCTATATTCCTAAGGATATGATGAAGGAGATTATTGCACATACAGGGCTCGTTGCAGGTGGTCAGGCTAAGTCAGTGACTTTCACGGTGCCAAAGGAGACTGGGGATTACATATATATCTGTACATTTCCTGGCCACTATGCCGCTGGTATGAAGGGCACCTTGACGGTCAAATAAGCTTAGATTATAGCGGTATTGCTATTTTTATTTGAACTAACTTACTGTTTAAGTAAGTTCCTGTAATACCGTTATTCTTTTGGGGATTAAGAATTAGGGGTTGGTAGGGATTCTAAATCAAATCAGAGCTGGTCCTAGGACTTAGTGATTAGAGCCGTAGCCCTAAAAGAAATGATTAAACCTTAAAAGGCGCTGATTTCCCTTTGGGGAACTGTAGGCAGTAGACAGCCTTAAAAAACCCATAGGGATTTGTTTTATCGGATTTCCATGCTTTTCCACAGCTTTTACAATACCAATTGGGGTTAGATTCATGTATGATGCATCCACCCATGATAAGCTTCCCTTGACGGGCCTTCTCCTCGATGTCAGGCGGAGGTTCTCCGTAGACGATGGGAATTATTTTGTGGATTTGCAATTAGGACATTTGGGCTTTCTTTTGCGTCTCTTACTCATAAGTAACCTTCTTTGTTTTGCTAATGCTACACCACGGTTCTAAAACAGATCTAGCTCATCCCTAGGAAAAAGTCAATTTACCTATCCTTTCTCCTTTCTGCAATGTGTAGCTAACCCAATCCCTGAATCTTATATTTCCATGCTTATAAAAGTCTTTCCTCTTGACTATCTTTTTTAAGCTTCAAAACACCCTAACACCATACACCTACGGCACCCTTCTAAGTCCAGTCCCATACCAACCTGAATAAAGTGGTCATCTTCAGTGAGCACATCTTTAATTCTAGGCTCTTTCATTACCACCATTGACGTCAAGTCAGTATTATTACCATCCCCGATGGCCGACAGAAAAGGGAAATAGTAGGTCATGTAGGCAAAGTAAACCAAACCCTTGCAGAGAAGGTATTAAAGGCTAGACTTGGGGAGATGGTGCAGGGAAAGTTTAGCATTGAGTCTATAAAGAAACCAGCCCTATTTGATACCATGATGGATAAATATCTTGAATGGGCTAAACTCACAATAGAAGGCCTGAAAGGGATTTAGCAGTATCTAAACCGTTTATGAGTACACTCAAAGAGCTTAAGAGAGCAAAGACTGATTTTGTATTTACTACCCATAAGGGGGAACCCTACACGTATCCTACGATATGGAAAAGGGCATGGGATACAGCTGTAAGAAAGGTCTGGATAGGACATTGTCGTTTTCATGACCTCCGACATACGTTTGTATCCAACCTGATTGTGAGAGAAAGAAGATTTTGCTACTGTTATGGCTCTATCTGGACATAAGAACGTTACCATGCTTAAACGCTACAGCCATATATGGAGTCAGCCAAGAAAGGGGCTATAAGGAAGCTTGAAACCTACCTAAAAAGGGAGGTTATGGACACCTCCTTGGACACCACATCTAGAAGGGATAGAGCAGAAGTAATCGTAAGCCTTCGAAATCACTTACGGGCGATGGGGGATTCGAACCCCCGACCTCTGGCTTCGGAGGCCAGCACTCTATCCACTGAGCTAATCGCCCTCTTTTGAAATCCCCAATTCCTTCATGACAAGTTGCATATCATCCCACATGGGTTTTTTGAATGCGGGATTCCTCAGTAGTGCCGCGGGATGGTATGTGACCATAACCTTTGCCCTTCCATAGGAGTGGAACTTGCCCCTAAGATTCCCTAAATTTTCCTTTGTCTTTAGTATGGATTGGGCTGCGGTTGCTCCTAAACAGACAATCACATCAGGATTTATGGTTCGAAGCTCCATAAAGAGAAACGGTTCGCATGACGCCATCTCATCGGGCTCGGGTTTTCTGTTCTGAGGAGGACGGCATTTTACGACATTGGTTATATAAACATCGGATCGCTCAAGCCCCATTGCGTTTATTATTCTTGTGAGTAGCTGACCGGCTCTTCCTACAAAGGGTCTCCTCTGTTTATCTTCCTCTTCTCCAGGGGCTTCTCCAATAAATACGAGTCTTGCTTTTGGGTTTCCCTCTCCAAAAACAATATTTTTGTGCAACTGATGGAGCTTACTCATACAATTCCTATCAATCTCTTCACGGATTTCTTCAAGTGTGAGTTTTTTAGAAGGAATATCAAAGATACCGAGTTGTTCCTGGACCTTTATTACATTCTTTTCCTTGTTAGTCTTGTGTTGAGATGGGTCCTTTTTCTTCTCTCTTGCCATAGTTACTAGTCCATTAAGCCCCAGGATTTTTTGAAATTCAAAGTACCTTTTTAGATCTTCTAGTATTTCTCTTAAATTTGACTCTAGGCTCATCCAACTCAACTTACAGGTTTTTAAACCTCTAATATAATACAATGTCTTTATTACATCAACATCTTCTTTTCTCAGTGTGCTCAGTTATTCTAGAAAGAGGGTTGTCATTTAAGCACAAGTAACTTTGATAATTTTCAAAATGCTGTAATCTTATGAAAGAAATAGACCAACCCCAAGGAGCAAGATATGAAAGTCCTTATCACAGGTGGTGCGGGTTTTATAGGCTCTTATGTGGCTGATGCGTTTATAAGAGAGGGACATAGGGTCTTAATATTGGACAATCTATCCACGGGAGTAGAAGAAAATATCCCGAAGGAGGCTGATTTTATCAAATGTGATATTAGGAAGCGAATGGTTTTAGAAAATGTCTTTTCTGACTTTAAACCCGATATAGTTAATCACCATGCGGCCCAGATAAATGTAAGACAATCGGTAGAGGATCCGGTATTTGATGCTGAGACAAACATTATCGGGACACTTAATCTACTTGAGCTTTCCGTAAAGCACGGGATTAAAAGATTCATCTTCGCATCAACTGGAGGCGCAATCTATGGAGAGCCTGAGAAATTGCCAGCGGATGAAACCACACCTCCAATGCCCATTTCACCCTATGGGGCTTCAAAATATGCCGTTGAAAGCTATCTGGGTTATTATAGGGCTGTTTACGGACTCGACTACGTTGCACTTAGGTACTCAAACGTTTACGGTCCGAGGCAAAACCCTCATGGAGAGGCAGGTGTCGTAGCCATTTTTTGTACCCGTATAATATCGGGAAAGCCGTGCCTGATTTTTGGTGACGGAAATCAGACAAGAGACTATGTTTTTGCCGAGGACGTTGCAAGGGCAAATATACTTGCCATTAATGCACCTGTCGGAAGGTACAACATTGGGACAGAAATAGAGACATCTGTAAACGAGCTTGTAGTAGTACTGCGAAGGGCAGTGGGAAGGGAATTTGATGTAGAGTATGCCCCGTCCCGGCCTGGAGAGGTCCAGAGGATCTCTCTCGATATAGGACTCGCAAGGCGGGTTCTCGGCTGGTCTCCGGATGTGAGTTTAGAAGACGGGATTAGCCGAACGTGGCAGTGGTTTAGCAAAAGATAAAATCCGTGATATCCCCTGATTGTTCTGTGAGTTTTCCAATACCTCACTCGTAATTGGGACGAAGGTGGTTTTTATAACCTATTTTAGCAAAGGAAGGGTATAAATGGATTTTTCTGAACTTAGCAGGATAGCTAGTGGGTTTACTCAATCGAGGATTATTCAGGTTGCGGCAAAGCTTGGGATATTTGATGTGATTAGAAATAAGGGAAGTTCTTCTAATGCAATTGCTAGAGCACTTGGCACAAACCACAGGGCAACAGAACTCCTTCTTAACGCCCTTGTAGCATTGGGGTTGTTAAACAAGGAAAAGGGGAAATTCTACAACACCGACTCTTCTCTTACGTATCTTGTAAAGACCTCGCCTAAATACTTTGGTGGGATGATTCTTTTTGAGGAAGGACTCTGGGATACATGGGGAAGGCTTGAGGAGACAATTCGCACGGGAAAGCCAGCTAGGTCTCCCGATATGTTTCAACAGAAGGAGGAGGAGACAGAAAGATTCATAATGGCAATGCACACACTTGTCATGGCAAGGGGGGATGCGGAGGTTTTAAGCAATATGCTAGATTTTAAAGGGATAAAAACGATAATTGACATCGGCTCTGGGCCGGGAACTTATCCAATGCAATTTCTGAAAAAGTACCCTCATCTTAGAATTACGATATTTGACCTTCCAGGAACACTCAATGTAACAAGGAGGATTTTAAAGAGAGAAAAGTTGTACAAAAGAATTAGGCTTCTAGAAGGGGATTATAACACAGATGATATTCCGGGGGGATTTGATATGGCCTTTCTCTCAAATATCATTCACAGTGAAGATGAGAAGGCGAATCAAAAACTCATGAAAAAGGTTTATTCATCCTTAAATCGAAATGGTAGAATTATAATTAAAGACCACATCCTTGATGATACCCTTACAAGCCCTGCCATTGGGGCCATATTTTCCATCCAAATGCTTCTTCTAACAAGGGGGCGAGATTATTCATTCTCGGAGGTCAAGGGCTGGTTAGAAGACGCCGGATTTAGAAAACCAGAGTGGATAAAGCTAGAGCCTCCTCTGACTTCATCTCTTGTAATTGGTTGGAAGTGAACATAGGGAAAACCCTACTTCTACACCTTGATAGAAAGAAGACAAACACAGTGTTTGCCTGGGCGTCCACGGAAACTGAGGGCAATTGCGAATCTGAATCTATCTGGGTATCATTAAATATCCTGGAGGATAAATCATGAACCAGAGATATAATCTTATATATGATGTCAGAGTTATTGAGAGGAACCTTCGTGAAGGGATTATAACTAAAAGGGATTATGAAGAGTATTTAAAGAAACTCCCCGATATATCCGATAAAGGATGTCCCCTTATAATAGATGAGGAGCATGAAGAGAATCAGGCTCAACCAAATGCAAATGATGAGGGAGAGGGCAAATGAAGTGGGATTATAAGGTAGTTTCGATAGATGAGCTTTTCCCTGACCATAACGATCATGATATCGCTGTCTCAAAACAGGCGGCAACTAGCAGAAGGTCAAAGATAGGAAAGGGTTTTGAGCAGAATTTAAACCAATTTGGAGCCGATGGCTGGGAGCTTGTATCTATATTTGGGGAGTTTGGGATATTTAAGAGACCGGGGGAAGGACAAAATATTTAGGGGAAGAGATGAGGCATGCTTCTCCTGTGTTTAAAGTATATGAGTTTCATCCGACAAAAGAGGGCCCATAGGATCTTTTACCTTTTAGCATTTATTCTTCTCTTTTTCATTCCAAATTCTGGATTTCCGATAACAATCTCAGCCGAGGGCGTAGAATCATTTGAAGGAAAAACAGCCGCCTCTATAAGGGATATGGCGCTTTCACATGCACTTATGGTGGCGATAGAAGAGGCTGCGGAACAGATAAGTCCAAACCTTGGTGATAAATTAATCCAAAGGTTAAAAGGCGAGGACCCTCTTAAGTATGTAAAGAGCTACAGAATCCTCGATGAAACCACTGATGGAAAGGGATATAGGGTCTCGATTGAAGCAAATGTGGATTCTGAAAGGCTTAAAGGCAGGCTTGAAGACCTTAAAGGCGTTTCAGGAAAGCCGCTTGGAAGACCCTCTTCAGTATCAATAGTGGTTCTACAAAGCCCCCAGAGCGACCCGATTATTAAAGACCTATCCCTTATGGATGTAAAAAGAGAGATCTCCTTAGCACTTATAGGCTCAGGGTACAAAATTGTAGAACCACTCGGAGATATTAGATTACAAGCCTATGTGGGCTTAAAGACAACAGAGAGTAAGATAGGAGATAGTACTACGTATTATGCCCTTGGGAGCGTCTTTATAAGAGCCGAGGATAGGGATGGAAGGGTAATAACCGAGGTAAGCGAGAGTTCATATTCAAATGGTTCTGATCTCAGTCAAATCGGCCTTGAGGTGCTAAGAGGTGCTGGAGCCAAGGCGGCAGAGAGGCTCAAATCGGAGTTTGATAAGAGATGGGGTAGCGCTAGTGCTACGAGGTGGGAGAATAAAGACAGGGCCAGGGAGGTTTCGTTTACTGATTTAAAAGATTATAGACAATATGAGCAAATAAATAATGCATTATTAACAGTACCCCAAATAAAGGGTATAGCCGAGAGGATTTTTAGATACAAAGGGGTCTCATTTCTGGTGATTTCAAAATCAGATACAGATGAGATCGCTAAGGCCATTGAGAAATTA
>CAYMEO010000038.1:0-24920 GCA_964389705.1 uncultured Spirochaetia bacterium | reverse complement strand
TCATCCGGTAGGATAGAAAAAGGCGGTTGTATCACCCCAACATCATTGCCGCCCAATCCAGACACCAATTCGCCAAACGTATAATCCCTTCTTGTATCATTATCCTTAAAAATCGCGTATGTATCCCAACTTGCATAACCTGAATCCACCTGGCTTGCAGAGTCCGGTAACGAAGGGGTGAAGTCTCTGGTTTTCTTTTTATAGCTCTTTCCATTCTCAATGAAAATTTCGCTATGGTCTAAATTGTACCCTATTTGACGCAGATGGTGGTCATCGCCACCACTCCACTCGAATCCAAATCCACGCGGGAGTATAGCAATAGTCTTACTGGAGGCAAAATTAGGGTTTTGGAGAAAGGCAGAAAAGGATGAAAGAGCGGTATTAGTTCCTTTATTATCGGCGAAAAAGAAGTTTGCTTCGCTCTGATCCTTGGGATCACAGGTTCCGTCTGTATGATCAACGGCAAGATTAATATTTGATGAGTTCCAGGCAACAACTGTATAATAGTAGCACCAGTTATATGGGTCATCGAAATTATCATCCGAAAGCACACCCGTCGCCTCCCATTTCAGGGTTTTGCGGTCTCGGTCTAGTACGATATTGCGGATCAGGGTTCCAAGTCCAGTTACATGGTGATCGCTGTTAAGGTATTGCAAATGCCAACCATTGAGAAAAACAGTAGCATTCGTAGCGTATGCAGGGATGTTCAGACTTTGTTCAACCTTTATAAAGTCCTGTGTTCCAGATTTTTTTGATTCCGCACAGCCGGACCCATGGTACACAATAATTGTCCCCTGATCCTCAAACACGACGTTCTGTTGACTGGAAATCAACTCCTTAACCGGAGCGTCATCAATTTCTGAACAAGGATAGTTGGGGGATACTCCGTGTTGAAATGAGCATGATATTAAAAGGGTTGTGATAAGAACTGCGAGAGAAGCCAAAAAGGTTTGTCTAAGAAATAAATTTTTTGTATCTATCTGATTTTCCTCCATCCGCATTTTCACGAATTGCCCATTATAGATTTAAATACCATAATCGAGGGTTAAAAATCAAGTGGATTTTACGAGAAAAAAATTTAAGGTAAACGTTCTATAAGAAGGATATTAAGAGGAGTTCCAAGCGGAGTTTAATTTACCACCTCTCCAAACAAGTCATAAATATCCGCATCGGTAACTGAAATCTTAACCAGATCACCGACTTTTAATCTTTTGGCTCTCTTTACGTAAGTAACACCGTCAACCTCAGGCGCCTGAGACCAGATTCGGGCAATGTATTTGCTGTTTTCTATGCCTTCAATAAAGCCTTCATGAACGGTTCCAATAAGGGCTCGGTTTTTATTGAGAGAGACCTCGGATTGGGCCTCCATTAATTTCTCGTATCTCTCTTCTTTTATCTCATCGGGAATCTGCCCTGGCATTTCACCGGCCCTTGTTCCTTCTTCCCGTGAGTATTTAAATGCCCCGGCTCTATCAAATTGCATCTCTTCTACAAAGTCGAGAAGTTCATTAAATTCCTCTTCAGTTTCACCTGGAAATCCCACGATAAACGTAGTACGAAGGATTAAATCCGGGATTTCTCTGCGGAGCTTATGAATTATATTTCTAATCTTATCGCCCGTTGTCTTCCTATCCATGAGTTTCAAGATTCTATCGTTTATGTGCTGAATGGGCATATCTATATATTTTAGGATTTTCTCCTCTTTAGCGACAAGATTTACAAGTGAATCTGTAAATCCCCAGGGGTAGCAATAGAGAAGCCTTATCCATCTTACACCCTCTACCTTTACGAGTTCCCTAAGGAGCGCCTCGAGATTCGTTCCGATGTCCCTTCCATAGCTTGTCATATCCTGTGCAATGAGGTTTATCTCCCGAACCCCTGAGTTTGCGAGATTGTTTAACTCTCCAACAATCGAATCAATGGGTCTGCTTTTCATAAGGCCCCTCATTTTGGGGATTATGCAGAATGAACAAGTCCTCGAGCACCCTTCTGAGACTTTGACATAAGCTGTGTGGGAAAGAGTTGTAAGAACCCTTGGGGTGTCTGGATCATAAAGCGTTCCGGGGGCGGATTTATGGATTTTTTTAATCTTTTTCTTTGCCAGGGTCTCCCCAATTTTTAAAATGTCGCCCGTGCCCCAGAATGCATCCACTTCAGGAAATTCACGCCTAAGCTCATCTGCGTATCTCTCGACAAGGCATCCTGCGACGATCAGTTTTTTGCAACTACCGTGGTGTTTATATTTAGAGAGTTCAATTATTGTATTTATGGATTCTCTCTTTGCTTCGCCAATAAACCCGCATGTATTTACAATTATTACATCTGCGTCTTTTTGGGATGAAATCTCATATCCTGCGTTTTTGAGTGAGCCGAGAATTATTTCGCTATCTACGAGGTTTTTAGAACAGCCCAGACTCGCTATAAATGCCTTCATGCGCGCCTCTTTACAATGTGGGATACCTTCCCGGAGGTTATCATTAGGATTACCTCTCCCTCGTCTCCCTTGCCAAATATCTCAAATGCTACCTCTTCGAGGTGCTTAGAGATAAGAACATCCAGTCCCCTCGCTCCCGTTTGCCTCTTTAGGGCTTCTTTTATGACGAAGTCTGCTACCCTTGGGTCTATATGTAGCTGGAATCCCTCTTCTTCAAATTCCTTCTTATATTTCTGAACCTTAAGAAGGAAAATATCTTTTAAAGTTTCCTCATCGAGAGGGGAAAACGGCACGATTCTATTGAACCTTGCAATAAGCTCAGGAAGAAATCCAAATAGGTGAAACCTCGTTACATCATTGGCTTCGTCCTCGCTGAGTTTGTAAGCAATTGATTCCTCACTTTCTCCATTTTCCTCAAGTCTTTGAAGAAACCCTAATCCGCCTTTTTCAAATAGGCTCCTTATTCCTGAGAATGCCCCTACAGCAAAAAACGTGATGTCTCTTGTTGAGATCAGTGCCCTTGGACCCCGGCTTGAAAATCCGAAGTCAAGTGGAACTTGAACGTCTGCTCCTTCGAGGATTTTAAGGAGCTCTCTTTGGACACCGTATCCTGAGACATCCTTTGTTGTCCCTTGTCCTGCAAACCTCGCGCTGCTGTATGCACCTGCAATCTTATCAAATTCATCAAGCACTACAACCCCGCATTCGGCAACATCAATGCTTTCATTTGCTGTGTAGATGAGTTGAACGAGGATATTTACAACATCATCTCCCACGTAGCCCGACTCGGTAAACTTTGTCATATCCACTATGACAAAGGGGATTTTAAAAATCTCGCCGAAGAGGAGTTCAATCAGATATGTTTTACCGCATCCTGTCGGTCCCATGAGGATTGAATTGGGCCTTGGAGGAAGTTCAGGTCTCGGAACCTTTTTTGTGTGAAGCAGCTTGAGCCTTTTTACGTGCCTGTATGCGGCAAGAGACACGGCACGCCTTGCTCCTGGCTGACCCCGGTAGCCTAATCTCTCGAGCTCTTCAAATATCCTTTTTGGTGGATGAAGAGGAACAGACTGGATGAAATCTTTAATGTAATATATCTTATCTCCTCTTCTCATGGGTGTTTGGCCTCCGTGAGTTTATAATTCTATAAATTCCCAAGAGTTTTTTCAAGTAGACAAGTTGTTAAAAACCCGCTGCTTTTGACTGTGTGATAATCTTAATGATTTCTCCGGTGATATCAAGATTGTGAAGGCAATCCAAATATATGGTGTTTTGTATCATAACGATACAAGAGAAGAGCTAAATTTGACAAAAATAAGTTATTTCCCTAAACTATACTGTTTGGCATATATAGTTTGGGCCCATAGCTCAGTTGGTAGAGCTCCCGGCTCATAACCGGAGGGTCCCTGGTTCGAATCCAGGTGGGCCCATGCGTAATATCAGCCTCGGATTTTTAGATGGAAAGAGATATTTACACGGTTCATTACCTAGGTTTCAATTCGTTGTCTTACCTACCATCCTTAGAAAAAATCAATCATCGGTTTAATAAATCTAAATACAAGGCAAGGAGGAGAAAATGAGAAGCCAGATCGCGGTTCTCGAAGCACTTCAGCAGCTCGATTTGGAGCTTGGCGAGCTAGAAGACAACTTGGAAAAATACCCCCAAGAAATATCACGATACGAAGAGGAACTCAAAAGGATTAAAGAGTCCATATCTAAAACAAAAGAGGAACTCAATGCCGGAAAAAAGAGGAAGATGGAGAAGGAGCTAAATCTCGCCGAGAATAAGGAGAAGATAAAAAGGGTCGAGGCAAGGCTTTTTGAGATAAAAACATATAAGGAATACGAGGCCCTTCAAAGAGAGGTTGCTGAGGCTAAAAAGTTAACCGCCGAGATAGAAGAGGGGATTTTAAAAGAGATGGAAACGGTTGAAGACCTAGAGGCGCTGCTTAAGGAAAAAGAGAATGAACTTGCTGAAAAGGAAAAGGAGTATGAACAGATAATAAACAATTACAATAGGAAAATAAATGAGCTAAAAAACATATATGAAACTAAAAAACAAGAAAAGAAAAGGGTAACTTCAATTGTGAATCCTGAGATACTCTCGATGTATGAGAGAATTAGAATGAGAAATGGTTTTGCACTTGCAGCGGCGAGGAATGAGATATGTACTGGCTGTAATATGAACATTCCACCTCAGCTCTTCAACGAGGTTCTGATGAATTCAAGGATGATTCAATGCCCGAACTGCCATAGAATCCTATATTGTGAAGAAACAGTTGAAAACGGGGTCCAAACAGCTTAATTTATCTTTAGGCAGTGCAAAAGCGCCTGTCGAAATCTACATAGATGGCGCTTCAAGGGGAAATCCCGGCAGATCCGGGATAGGGATTTTAATAAGGGATGTAGATGGAAGCATCCATCAAATAAAGAAAGATATTGGTATTGCCACAAATAATGAGGCCGAATACAAGGCCTTAATAACTGCGCTCCAATCTGCAAAGGGACTTAAAAAAAATCAACTCAGGATTTACACCGATTCATCACTTCTTGCCAATCAGATAAATGGAAACTGGCAAGTCCGTGATCCCAAGATTGCAGTTCTCTACAAAAGGGCTAAGGAACTCATATCGGAATTCGAAAGGGTAAAGGTTGAGCACATTCCCAGGGAATTAAATCGGGGTGCAGACAGGCTTGCAAACGAAGCCATAGATGAATACAATATTTGAGGCGAGTGGACCGGGCGATCGCCCCTTTTTAAAAAGGGGAGGAAAGTCTGAACTCCGTAGGGCAGAGCGCTGGGTAATACCCAGGTGTCGTGAGGCAACGGAAAGTGCCACAGAAAACAAACCGCCTATGCTTTTTATAAAATAAAAAGCAGGCAAGGGTGAAAAGGTAGTGTAAGAGACTACCGCACAGGATGGTGACATCTTGTGGCATGGAAAACCCCGCTTGGAGAAAGACCAAATAGGGAAGCCTATATAGGGTTGCCCGCCCCAAGCTTCCGGGTAGGTCGCATGAGGCATCCAGAGATGGATGTCCTAGATGAATGATCGCCCGAGACAGAATTCAGCTTATAGGTTCACTCGCTTCTACAAATAAGTTAGATAAATCTTACTTTAATAAATTCCCTCTTTCCAATCTTTAATTTGAGAGGTTTTTTATAATGTGTCACTGGTGCCTTTGGATCGGCGATCTTTTGTCCATCTATATTTACCCCGCCTTGCTCTATGAGTCTCTTTGCTTCTCCTCGACTTTTAATCCTCTCGGATGAGAGCAGAACCAGGTCTAGTACGGTTATTCCGTCTTTTCCCTCAAGGGTTACTTCTCTTGTGTCCTCTGGAAACTGTCTATCAGAAAACTTTATCTCAAAGTCCCTCTGGGCTTCTTCTGCACGATCCTGACCGTGAAACCATGAGACAATCTCAAATGCCAGAGCCTTCTTGGCATCCATCGGGTGCCATTCGCCTTTTATTCTTTGGATCTCTTCCAAAGACCTGCGGCTAAGGAGCTCGTAGTACTTCCACATTAGGGTATCGGATATAGACATGATCTTTCCGTAAATCTCCTCCGGGGGGTCTTCGATCGCTATATAGTTTTTGAGCGATTTAGACATCTTCTGTACACCATCGAGACCCTCGAGGATTGGGACAAGGATTGCCACCTGGGGTTCCTGGCTAAAATGCCTCTGAATATCACGACCAAGGAGGATGTTGAATTTCTGATCTGTTCCTCCAAATTCGACATCGGCTTTGACATTGACTGAATCATATGCCTGGATGAGTGGGTATAGGAATTCCATTATTGTAATGGGACTACCGGATGTATAGCGTTTATGAAAGTCATCCCGTTCAAGCATCCTGGCCACATTCTGAAGTGCGGCGAGCCTCAGTATATCTTCAGCACTCATTTCCTTAAGCCATGTGGAGTTGAAAACGAC
This sequence comes from uncultured Spirochaetia bacterium, assembly GCA_964389705.1. Lineage (GTDB taxonomy): Bacteria > Desulfobacterota_D > UBA1144 > Nemesobacterales > CSP1-2 > PSLL01. The sequence goes on along the minus strand of CAYMEO010000038.1, from coordinate 18,546 downwards.
CTCAGTTCTGTCTTTTCTCAGTATCTTAAAGACCTGCCTTTCATAGGTTTCGGCGTTTTTGATGACTTCCTCTCTGGTAAGCGGCGGTCTGGTCTCTGACCTCCCCGAGGGGTCTCCTATCATGGCTGTAAAGTCCCCAATGAGGAAAATAACAGTGTGTCCCAGATCCTGAAAGTCTCTAAGCTTTTTAAGGAGCACGCAGTGTCCTAGATGAAGGTCGGGTGCGGTTGGGTCAAATCCGGCTTTGATTCTTAGTGGCTTTTCTCTCTCTACCGATTTCTTGAGTTTTTCTAAGAGCTCTTCCTCAGAGATTATCTCTGCCGTTCCCCTTTTGATAATTTCAATCTGCTTTTCAGGACTCGGCAGTGTCATTTGAAAATTAAAACGTCCTTTATAGTATAAGTTTGTCGTAACAATATATTATATTCAGTCCTTAAGTCAAAAGCTAAATTGAGAGGACCTAGATGGGAAATACCTCTATATCAGTTGTCATACTCGATTCGGCTCTGCCTTGAAATGTCCCGTCAATCGGGGTTGTCAGCTGAGGAATTGCCGATGCTGCAACAGCAATATGGCAGTCGGCTGTAGCCAGTCCTGCACTCGGATCGAATCCTCTCCATCCCCCACCCGGAATATAGACCTCGGCCCAGGAATGGAGGTCTTGTTTATTTTCGGATGACTCGTCATAGTAATAGCCGCTTACAAAACGCGTAGCCAATCCGACCCCTCGGCATACTGATATAAAGAGCACGGCTAGGTCCCGGCAGGTTCCTTTTCTCTCTGAGAGTGTCTTCTCAGGTGGGTAAGGACTGCCTAATTTTCGGTATTCTTTTTTAAACTCCTGGTCGATTTTACGGGTCAGGCAGGTCAGAAATGGAATGGTTTGTTGGCCTGCTTGATTGGCTATTTCTTCGCCGAATTGTAGAATTTCTACACTATTCGTAATATTCGTATATGGATTGAGCAAACCCTCATTGTATTGTGTGTACTTCATGGGTAGATTAAGGGCATTTTCTGGATAAACCAGGTAATTAAATGGATTTGTATTATAGGTCTCAACTAAGGCAGTTGCTCGGATCTCTAATTCCTGAAAGAGCCCATTAAACCAGATCTGACAGGTGGTGTTTCCATCTAGGTCAATTTGTTCAGAGATGCCTGATGGTTTGGGATCTATAGAAATCCTAAAACTGAGGAGTTTTTGAAAAGGATCTTCTCTGGGTTTAAACCGTAAAAAGTGGGGTTCAAAGACTACGGGCAGGCTGTATTTATAATGGGTATGATGTCGGATTACAAATAACATGTAATTAAATTAGAGCGTATTCTCAGACACAGGCCTTATCAGCTTGGAGGATACTGACTCAATCCAATCATCCGGCAATTCCCTGACAGAATTGGCTATTCGCTCTTGCCACCATAGGGAGACTCGCTGGAGATCATCTTTTTGAAATCGGTGTTCTATAACATTGAATGAATCCCGATAATACAGGACAATATCAATTGGGTACTCAACGTCATTAGAGCTCGTCCTCGTAGCATCAAACGCCAAGAATCCGGTTTTTAATGCGAGTTTCATCGTGGATTCGTAACGTAGTACGCGATCGAGTAGCGGTTTTCCATAACCAGAATTCCCTATAATGTAGTAGGAAGATCCCTCACTCACTTCAACCCAGTTTCCTTGAGGGTAGAGTAAATAGAGCTTATGTTCCGGATCATTTTCTAGCTGTCCTCCGACTAGGGCATACAGATTAAAACGGAATCCGCTCTCTTCGAGTGAATCCTTGTCTTCTCGAAAGACGCGGCGAACCTGCTCACCGAGGGCGTTAACTGCCTTGTACATTTTATCGAAATTTTCTTCTTCAATTATCTCTTGAAAATAGGTTACGGCTTTATCCCGGACAGAGCGAAGTCCGGAGGTCATAACGAACATTGAGTGTTGCCTATGTTGATGAATCGTTACTTTTCGGGCAGTTATACATTCTGAACCCGTTGTTACCCTCGTATCTGCGACTCCAACCAATCCTTCTTTAACTTTCATACCTAGACAGAAGGTCATTTTCTATTCCTTAATCATTGCGGATTATCAGATGACCTGGTTAATGGACGTGAATCGAAAAAGGTTTCGTAGATTGCATCACCAACCTCATTTAGCTTCAATTGTATATTATCCAGGTATTCATGTAAACCCGAGGGAAATATATCGTTTATATCGGTATAATCTAAATCCGACCGTAATAGTCCTAATTTCCTTTCTGCTAAGTTCTTAAATATCCAGATTTCGGTGCCGGATATAGAGTGTAGTGATTGCTCAGCTTGAATAAGTGAGTGGTGTATGGCTCGGGGGAATTCCCGGTCTAATATAAGGAATTGCGCAATATGGTAGGGCCTAATTCTTCCATAACTCTTACGATACATCTCAAATGCGCTGGCCGACTTTAATACAGCTAGCCATTGCAGGAGATCGAGTGACGTATCAACGCTGCTGACATCCGGAAGTAAAATGAAGTATTTCACATCAAGAATCCGCGTAGTCTTATCTGCACGCTCTAAGAACCTTCCCATCCGCCCGAAATGCCATCCTTCAGTATGAGATATAGTAGCATCCATTATACCGGCAAAGAGATAGCTGCACATCTTGATTTCCTTGAAGAAATCCGTCAGTTTTTCCATTGTCCATACTCTATGGGATACAGCATCCCGGACCTTTAGATAAAACTCATTTATCTGCTCCCACATTTCGGTTGAAATAATCTCCCTAACCGTTCTGGCATTCTCTCTGGCTTTATACAGACACGAGAGGATAGAATTTGAGTTCCCTACATCAAAGGTCAAAAATTGGATTACATTTTCCTTTGTTGGTTCTCCATAGCGTTCCTCAAACAATTGATAATCGCCGGTAGTTATAACCAAAGGTTTCCACTGCTCGGTCAGATCCGGGGGCAAATCAAGGGTTAGATTGAGATTTACATCAATGAAACGGGCATAGTTTTCTGCCCTCTCAATATAGCGATTCAGCCAATAAATCGAATCAGCAACTCGGCTTAACATATTGTTTCTTATCCCAACTATTATAGAAGCAGCAGCTTAGAACCGATCAGACGGCCATTTCCAAATTCCATCTAACGCAATATCCATGTATCCTTGCTTCCGCCGCCTTGAGACGAGTTTACAACTAGCGAGCCCTTTCGCAGGGCAACCCTTGCCAATCCGCCCGGCATTACGTATATGCTCTCACCATAGAGAATATAGGGTCTTAAATCAACGTGTCTTCCTTCAAAGTGGTCATCTATGATTGTAGGAACCCTGGAGAAGCTGATTGTCGGCTGGGCTATATAATTTCTGGGATTTGCTTCGATTCGCCTTTTGAACTCCTCCTGCTCAGACTTGGTGGAATGAGGGCCAATTAACATTCCGTATCCTCCTGCTTCATTTGCCTCCTTTACGACTAGCTCATCAATATGTTCAAGAACATATTGCTTCTCCTTTTCTTTCCAGCAGACATATGTAGGGATGTTGGGGATGATAATATCCTCATTGAGATAATACTTGATAATTGCGGGGACATAGGCATAGATAACCTTGTCGTCAGCTACCCCTGTGCCCGGGGCATTCACTAAAGATAATCGCCCCTTTTTATAGGCCTCAAATATGCCTGGCACTCCAATTAGAGAATCGTGACGAAAAGGGAGCGGATCCAAAAAGTCGTCATTAATACGGCGGTAGATCACATCAACCCTTTTCGGTCCTTTTGTAGTTCGCATCTCAACATGTCCGTCTTTAACAAATAAATCGCCGCCTTCGACCAATTCAATCCCCATTTGTTGCGCCAGAAAGGAATGTTCAAAGTATGCGGAGTTATAAATACCGGGGGTGAGCAAAACGACCGTCGGACTCTGCACGTTTGATACATATTGCAGCATTTCGAGTAATCGAATCGGATAATCATATACTGGTCTGATGCCCAACTCTCCAAAAATCTCTGGAAAGGTTCGCTTCATGATTTCCCGATTTTCCAAGACATACGCAACCCCTGAAGGGCATCTGAGATTGTCCTCTAATACATAAAAGTTTCCGTCTTTGTTACGTATTAAATCCGTTCCTGTAATGTGGCACCAGATGCCTTTTGGCGGCTTTAATCCCATAAAGGGCCTTAAAAAGCTCCTACACGACTCAATTAGCTCTCTGGGTATAATGCCGTCTTTGATAATTTTTTGCTCATGATAGATATCATCGATGAAGAGATTTAAGGCGTAGATTCTCTGTCTAAGTCCATGTTCAATTTGATCCCACTCTGAGGCATCAATAATTCTCGGAATGACATCAAAGGGGAATATGTGTTCGGTGCCGTCCTGCTTATAGACGTTAAAGGTAATTCCCATCGATAGGAGCGCCCGTTCAGCGGCATGCTGTCTTCGCATCAACTCTCCGGTTTCTAGTTTTTCAATCCACTCTTTGAGTAGCCCGTAGCATCGGCGTGGCCGATGACTTTTATCAAACATTTCATCATAAAAATCCTCGGTTTCATAATGATTGAATTTCATCTTTATCTTTTTGCGTTTAGCAGTCCAGATATAATCTGGTTTGCAAACAGCGTACCGTTTTAATTATCCTAAGTAAGTTAGTCTTTATGGGTTCCATTTGATTAAGGGAATCACATGATTTGCTTAAGCTTTGAGCACATGGCCTTAAAAATAGACACCTTCTTTGAGTTATTTTTTACCCTAAGAATTGACAAACTTACCTATAAATCTTAAAATTTTAGGACGTTTTTAAAACGGAGGCGATTAATTAAATGAGCAGTGATATAGTGAAGATATTTGATACGACTCTGAGGGATGGAGAGCAGGCACCTGGGTGTGGCATGACTGTAGAGGAAAAGATTAAGGTGGCTTATCAACTCGAAAAATTAGGGGTGGACATTATAGAAGCGGGCTTTCCTGCCTCTTCAGAAGGGGATTTTCAATCTGTAAAGCTTATTGCAGAAGAAATAAAGGGTTGTGAGATAGCTGCGCTTTGTAGAGCTAATATTGCCGATATAGATAGGGGTTGGGAGGCAATAAAGAAGGCTGCAAGCCCTAGGATTCATACGTTTATTGCTACATCTGATATTCATCTAAAATATAAACTTGGCAAAAGTAGAGACGAGGTATTGGAGACCATTGTCACGGCCGTAAAACACGCAAAGAAGTACACGGAAAATGTAGAATTTTCCTGTGAAGATGCAACACGGACAGACCTCGATTATCTGTGCCGTGCCGTAGATATAGCTGTTAAAGCTGGGGCTACTACAATTAATATTCCTGATACGGTTGGATACACTGTGCCTGAGGAATTTGCATATATAATAAGGACGTTGAGGGATAGGGTGCCTGACCTTGTTGATAAGGTTACTTTGAGCGTTCACTGCCACAATGATCTAGGGCTTGCCGTTGCAAATTCTATTGCTGCGATAAGGGAGGGGGCAAGGCAGGTTGAGTGCACCATTAATGGCCTTGGAGAGAGGGCTGGAAATGCCTCTCTCGAAGAGATCGTTATGGCGCTTAAGGTACGAAATGACCGTAATCCTTATAAAACCAGGATTATTACGGAGCAGATTTATCCTACAAGCAGGCTTGTGTCTCATGTGACCGGAGTAAATGTCCAGCCGAATAAGGCGATAGTCGGTGCAAATGCATTTGCCCATGAGGCCGGAATACATCAGGATGGGGTTCTCAAAGAGAGAATCACCTATGAGATTATGAAACCAGAAGAAGTGGGAATTCCATCGAATAAGATAATCCTCGGAAAGCACTCGGGCAGGCATGCGTTTCGGAAACGGCTTGAGGAGTTTGGATACTTTCTTAACGAAAATGATTTTCAGCGTGCGTTTCGAAGGTTTAAGGATTTAGCCGATAAAAAGAAGTACGTATTTGATGAGGATATAGAGGCACTAATCAGTGAGGAGTTTATTCGTTCATCTGACTTCTACAGGATTATATCTGCAAATTTTTCGAGCGGCACTGATATGCGTCCTGTTGCAACGATAAAGCTTTTGATAGACGGTGAAGAGGTGACGGTGTCTGAATATGGCGACGGCCCAGTGGATGCCGCATATAAAGCGATATCCAAAGCTACGGGGGTAACCCCAAATCTTGAGAGCTACGTTGTGGCTGCAATCACTGGAGGCACAGATGCTCAAGGAGAGGTGACAGTGAGGATTGAGGAAAATGGAATAGTTGCACAGGGGCAGGGTGCAAGTACAGATATAATAGTTGCAAGCGCTAAGGCGTTTGTAAACGCGCTTAATAAACTCCGCTGGAGAAAGGAACATCCAAGGCGAACCTCTTCTGGAGTAGTTTAAAGTCAGTAGTGGCAATTCATGAAGATATGGATGTGGCAGGACATTTCAGCTAAGCTAATTGTCCCTACCAAGCGAATATGTCATTTCCCAGCGAAGTAATAAAAAGATTCATCACTGCAAGATATCCAATACTGTATCTCTTATCTTGGGAAGAAGGGCGTGTTGAGAGGATGGTAGGGCTCCTAGGATCGTGGCTCTTTCCAATTTCTACAACGATGAGAGAAGAGATTTCAAAGCTAGAGCGTTGGGCATTCAACCGTGCAGTTAAGGCCTCTAAATGGTTAGGAAAATCCTCTACTTATTTATGTGGACCTCGCTTAAGAGAGATAGAGTCATGTACTTGAAGGCTACGCTAAATTATGTTATAAAAATCCAGAACTTCGTAGAGAAATCTGCTATTTGAATCCATATGCTTCTAGCTTTATTAGAAGATGGGATTTAGTACGATTATAAATCGTGAGATATGATAAAAAACGGTGTGGGGATGTAGCTCAGCTTGGGAGAGCGCTGCTTTCGCACGGCAGAGGTCAGGGGTTCGATTCCCCTCATCTCCACCAAATGCTTTAGACAATCCTTTTAAGTTCCCTAAGCGTAGGAATATAAACATTTTTAACTATACTGACCGAGCTTTACCTTTTGCTCTATAGATCTGTGGTGTAGAGAATTAAATTTGACAAGACTATATAATTAGTATAAAAAATTCAACCAAATGGAGGAGAAAAATTGTTGGTACCGAAATATGCTTTTGTGACAAAAGGTGTTGGAAAACATAAGGAAAAACTTACGAGCTTTGAGATGGCACTTCGTGACGCAAAGATTGCAGAGTTTAATCTGGTCAAGGTTTCAAGCATATTCCCGCCGGGTTGCAAACTTGTGCCACGCTCTGTGGGGCTAAGCCGTCTTAAGCCAGGACAGGTCGTGTACGTTGTAATGAGCGAAAATGTAACGAACGAGCCGCATCGCCTTATTGCTGCGTCAGTAGGTATCGCTATTCCTAAGAAATCCACTCACTATGGGTATCTCTCCGAACATCATGGCTTTGGTCAGACGGACAGTGTTGCCGGAGAATATGCTGAAGATTTAGCTGCGGATATGCTTGCTACGATTCTCGGCGTTGAATTTGATCCCGACAAAAGCTACGATGAGCAGAAGGACGTTTGGAAAATCAGTGGACATACTGTAAGGACAATGAACGTCACGCAGTCTGCTATCGGAGATAAAAACGGCCTTTGGAGCACCGTGATTGCGGCTGTAGTGTTTGTCACCTAATAATAATCTGATTAATTCTGTAGCATTTCGCGTGCCGCTTCTAGGGTTTTCTCCGTAATCTTGAGTCCGCCAATCATGCGCCCAAGCTCTTCAACCCGCTCATCTGCATTTAAGGGTTTAACTTGAACCTTGGTTTTGTCATCTTTAAATGTCTTTGTAACTCTAAAGTGCGTATCGGCGAACTTAGCGACCTGTGGGAGGTGCGTAATACAGATTACCTGATGCTTCTTTGAGAGGTTTTTTATCTTTCGGCCGACTGTTTCGGCAATGGCTCCGCCGATTCCAGAGTCGGCCTCATCAAATATGAGAACTGAACTCCCTTCTACCCTTGCAAGGGTCTCTTTGAGAACGAGCATTATCCGAGAAAGCTCGCCACCTGAGGCAACCTTTATAAGAGGCTTTGGCTTTTCATCGGGATTTGCGGAAAAAAGGAAAGAGACCTTTTCGCATCCACTTGCGGAGATTGCTTTCTCTTCAAACTCTACGGTGAACTTTCCATTCTTCATTCCGACTCCGCCTAATTCCTTTTCAACTGCTAAAATGAGTTTCTCTGCTACCTCGCGTCTTTTTTGTGAGAGTTCACGGACAAAAACTCGTAGATCAGACTCAAGGCGATTGAGGTTTTCCTTGAGCGTTTCTATTCTCTCTTCATGAATGGATATTTTCCCAAGTTCTTCTTCTATCTGTTTTTTCTTTTCCATGACTTCCGTAATTGTCCTGCCGTATTTTCTCTTAAGCCTTCTTATCTCTTCGAGTCTATTGTCTATTGAACTTAGTCTATCGGGATCAAATCTCACATCCGAGGCGTAATCCCTAAGCGTGAATGCCGCGTCCTGAATCTCGACAATCCCCTTCTCAATTGATTTAGCCACCTCTACTAAGGTAATATCAATCTTTGCCGTCTCTTCAATTCGGTTACGAACCATCTTCAGAATGTCGAAAACAGCCCTTTCACCCTCATAGAGGGTCTCATAAGCCTCCTGCGCTGTGGAATATAGCCTTTCAGCATTCGCGAGTTTCCTCCTCTCCTCTTCGAGTTTTTCTTCCTCATCCGGCAGAAGCTTTGCCTCATCTATTTCTCTTAGCTGGAACCTTAAGAAATCCTCTCTTTCAATCCGGTTTCTTAGGTTTCTCTCTATCTCCTCGATCTCTCTTTTAATCTCGGTTGAGTCCCGATAAATTTCGGAGACCCTTTGGGAGAGGCTCTTTAGACCACCGAATTCATCGAGCACTTTAAGGTGGTTTTCTTCTTTTAGGAGTGTTTGATGGTTATGCTGACTGAATATATCAATGAGACCATCTACGATTTGCTCAAGTATAAGAAATGTGGCTATGCTCCCATTTATAAACAGCCGGCTTCTTCCCGCACGGGAGATGACACGCTTGATTAAAAGCTCATCTCCTTTAGCCTCAAATCCAAATGAAAAAAGCCTCTCCTTTAGGCCTGTGTTTCCTTTGATGTCAAAGAGGGCTTCAATTTGAGCCTCATCTTTATCCGATCTTACAATGTCTGCTGAGGCTTTTTCGCCTAGTATGAGATTTATTGCATCAACAATAATTGACTTTCCTGCTCCCGTTTCCCCTGTAAGAACATTTAGCCCTTCACTGAAACTAACGGAAAGCTCATCTATAATGGTGAAGTTCTTCAGAGTGAGTTCAAGAAGCATTCAATTGCAATTTAGTAATTTATTTAGGCCTCAAGAAAGCTCTTTAGCATCCCACCGATCTCTGAATCCTCAAGCTTCTCAAGTGCCCTTTTTTCAATCTGTCTTATCCGCTCACGAGTGAGACTGAAATACTTTCCTATTTCATCAAGCGTATAAGTAGCTTCATAGCCTATCCCAAACCTCATTTTGAGTATACGCTCTTCTCTTTCAGTAAGATTACAAAGGGCTTCTTTTATCTTCTCATTAAGGGTTGCCCTTGCTACTGCCGAATCAGGGGTGGGAGAGCCTTCGTCTGGTATAAAGTCTAGAAGCGTAGCCTTCTCCCCATCAAGTATCGGTGAATCAAGATGGACTACATCGCTTGTTGACTCTAGGATCCGTTTTACTCCTTCAACGGATATACCAGATTTCTGTGATATCTCCTCTGGAAGCGGCTTTCTCCCAGTCTCCTTGTGTAGCATTGAACTTATCCTATGCACCTTGCTTGCCTGCTCTAATACATACACCGGTACCCTTATTGTCCTTGTCTGATCCAAAAGTGCACGTGATATTGCCTGGTGTATCCACCATGATGCATATGTAGAGAACTTGTATCCCTTTGTGTGGTCGAATCTCTCTACTGCCCTCATAAGACCCACATTCCCTTCCTGAATTAGGTCTGGCAGTGGAAGACCCCTGCCCATGTATCTTTTGGCTATACTCACTACCAATCTTAGGTTCGCCTTTACAAACCTCTCCTTAAATTCTCGTGCTCTTTTGAGAGAGGCTATTGTAAGATTAATAGACCTATTAACACAATTCGGTGTAACTCTCCATTTAAGGTTCATCCTCTTTGGTAGTCTTCTCCTGTTAAACAGTTTTACTCCCCTTTCTATTCTTCTTTTAGAGATTCCGCTAAGTTCGACTACCATATCATCAAGGCACTCGCCTAATTTTTTATTAAGCACCTGTTCAAGGATTTTCTTTCTCTCCCTTGCCTTTGCCTCGCACTTCTTTATCTTTGCCGATACCTCTATCTCCTCTTTAGGGGTAAGGAGAGGCTCGGTTCCCATTTCTCTGAAGTAAACCTGAAGGAGCCTGAACTCTTCGTCTGCAGTCCATTTTTTTTCTTCTCCTGGTTCGTCCTTTTGAGGTTCTGTAAGACTAAAGTCGGGTTCGACTATATCAGATATAATTTTATCTTCAATCTCAATAGGTATAAAAATGTCCTCATCTTCGAGAATATCATTAATTTCGTATTCATTGTATGATTCTTGAGTAGATTTATCATTTTTTTGCTTTGAGTCCCTCTTTACCCTTGACCTTATCTTAGCAGTCTGTTTTGACATGGGAGGATGTGCCTTTATTGTTGCTCCTTTCAATCGATTTCCTCCTGTAACTGGTCTAGGTTCTTATATGTCCGTTCCCATAGACAATGAATTTCGTAGTTGTAAGCTCTTCAACACCCATAGGACCAAAGGCGTGAAGCTTTGATGTACTTATACCTATTTCAGCGCCCAGTCCAAGTTCAAATCCATCACTGAATCTTGTAGATGCATTTACCAGAATGGTTGAGGAATTGACACTGTTTAGAAATATCTGTGAGTTCCTATAATCCTGTGTAACTATAGCCTCTGTGTGCATAGAACCATATTCTTCTATATGGGATATGGCTTCATCTAAATTCTTTACTACCTTTACGCTGATTATGAGATCAAGGTATTCAGTATACCAGTCATCTTCTGTGGCTTCTTTAACATGCGGAACAATCTCTCTTGTACGTCTGCAACCTCGAACCTCAACACCTGCCTCTTCAAATCTTTTGATAATTAAGGGGAGAAAGCTCTCTGCAATATTCTCGTGTACAAGAAGCGTCTCCATAGCATTGCACACCCCAGGGCGCTGTACCTTGGCGTTTATACAGATGCGCTCGGCCATTTGAGGGTCGGCGCTCTCGTCAATGAATATATGACAGACGCCTTTGTAGTGTTTTATTACCGGGATTCTAGAGTTTTCTGAAATAAACCTTATAAGTTCTTCGCCGCCTCTAGGGATTATAAGGTCTATATAGTCTTCGAGCTTTAGCATTTCGACAATGGCAACTCTATCGGTCACAGGGATTGTCTGTATGCAGTCTTCAGGAAGGTCGTTTTTCTTCAGACTGTCTCTTAATATCGTGCATATCGCCATGTTAGACCTTATTGATTCAGAGCCACCTCTTAGAATTACTGCGTTTCCGGATTTTATACATAGCCCGGCCCCATCTGCTGTAACATTTGGCCTTGACTCATAGATTATTCCGATTACTCCAATCGGAATTCTCATCTTCCCAACAAGGAGTCCATTGGGCCTTCTCCACATCTTCACAATCTCACCTACAGGATCATGAAGAGCCGCTATCTCTTTTAATCCTTGGGCCATTGATTTTATACGTGAGGGAGTAAGTGTGAGACGGTCAATAAAGGCTTCCCGGAATCCCTTTGCCTTTGATTCTTCTATGTCTTTCTTGTTCTCTTCAATTATAAAGCCCTGTTCTGATAGGATTGCTTCGGACATTGATATAAGGGCTTTATCTTTAGGACCGGAGGATACTTTTGCTAATATCCTAGAGGCGTCCCGTGCCTTTTGCGCAATACCAGTTATCAGTTTTGTAATCTGAGTACCTTCAAAAACACCACTAGTCTTTATTTCTGACATTTAGGTTGGATTTAATCCCTTACTCTACACCCCCTTGGCTATTGAGGAAATGATAATATATCTACAAGTGAATTGTCAAGCTTTTTCTTTGTAATTAGAAGTGATATCAAAAATAGTTTGTCATGCTGAGTGGGGCATTTCAATGAGCAGAGTAAATTTAAGAGAGCTAAACTATGGGTTTTTTAGAATGATCATGTGGTGTTTAGTTGTTTTAGGGAGAGAGTTAATCACACAGGTACCAGTTACATGGAAGGTTAAATGGTTAAGTAGAAGGTGTTGAAACCCCAAATCGGCTGTGTTATGATTCCAAACTTCAATAACTTAAGGAGCAGAAAGGGATGAGCATTCTTGTAAATAGTAGTACGCGCGTTGTGGTTCAGGGTATCACAGGAAGTGCTGGGCTTTTTCATGCCACACAGTGTCGTGAATACGGCACTAATGTCGTTGGTGGGGTTACACCCGGAAAAGGGGGAACCGAGGTTGATGGTTTTCCTGTATTTAACACGGTCTTAGAGGCTGTAAAAGAGGCGAAGGCAAATACATCGCTTATATTTGTTCCCGCCCCTTTTGCGGCAGATGCTATAGTAGAGGCCGTTGATGCGGGAATCAAACTCGTTATATGTATAACCGAGGGGATTCCGACACTTGATATGGTAAGGGTTAAAAGATATATGGAGGGGAAAAAGGTAAGGCTTATAGGCCCGAATTGCCCTGGGGTTATGACCCCGGGTGAGGCAAAGGTCGGTATTATGCCCGGATATATTCATATGCCCGGAAGAATAGGGGTTATATCAAGAAGCGGAACACTTACCTATGAAGCCGTGTGGCAGCTGACAAACCTGGGGATAGGTCAATCTACATGTGTGGGGATTGGCGGAGACCCGATTGTCGGCTCCAGCTTTATTGATATTCTAAAGCTCTTTGAGAAGGATAAAGAAACCGATGCCGTGGTCCTAATAGGGGAGATCGGTGGAAGCGCTGAAGAGGAGGCAGCAGAGTTTATTAAGAAAAAATTTAGTAAGCCCGTTGTGGCCTTTATTGCGGGCTCTACGGCTCCAAAGGGAAAGAGAATGGGTCACGCGGGGGCCATTATCTCGGGCGGCTCAGGCAGTGCAAAGGACAAAATCGCATCCCTAGAGCGCGCAGGCGTAAAGGTTTCTCTAAGTCCGGCGGAGATAGGTGAGGCCATCAAAGAAGTGCTCCGCTGAAGAGCGACATAAATGGCAATTTTGAGTTTTCGTTAGTGAAGGGTAGTACCAACAATACTAGTTGGCAGTGACCAGGGCTCGTTTATCTACCCACTAATTGGATTGGTATTATATAATCTAGTTTCGCACTCTCTCCTACGACTTAGGTTCTTCGAGCCTTATCGCCTCGTCAATTAACATTATAGGGATGTCGTCTTTGATTGGATATAGGAGCTTGCATTTATCGCAGATTAAACCCGATTTATCGTTGTTAAGCCTGATATCGCCCTTGCATTTTGGGCAGGCGAGAATCTCAAGAAGCTTTTCATCTATCGGCATTTTCAATCTCTCCTTGGTCATCATGTAACTATATATAAATATCTAAGTTATTCCTCAACCACTCGTAGTGTCTTTTCAGTCCCTCGTAGATGTCAACCTTGGGATTATATCCAAAATCCCTCTTTGCCTTTGATATATCTGCATATGTGTGTTTTGCGTCTCCCCTTTGGGGCTCTGTGTATTTTAGGTATGCCTTTTTTCCTGAAATCTCTTCGATGGCTCTAATGGCCTGGCTCAGCCCGATTCTACCGCCTCCACCTATATTGTAGACCTCTCCTTCCTTTCCTCTAAGAAAAGCCTGTAAGTTAGCCTCCACCACGTCATCAATGAATGTAAAATCCCTTGTTTGCTCTCCTGTACCGAATATTTCTATTTCTCTTCCTAAAATGATTGCACTTATGAATTTGTGAAACCCCATATCAGGGCGCTGTCTCGGTCCATAGACCGTAAAGTATCTGAGTGAAACTGTCGGGATACCATAGCCTTTAAAGTAAAGCGCGGCCAGATGCTCCCCTGAGAGTTTTGAAACCCCATAGGGTGAAACAGGGGTTGTAGGAGAGGTTTCCTTAATTGGAAGCTCATCTGCATCCCCATAAACCGATGATGAAGATGCATATATGAATTTTTTAATCTTTATGTCCTTAGATGATTCGAGGAGAACCTGGGTTACGAGTATGTTGTTTTCAACATACTGATTGAAACTCTTTCCCCAACTGGTCCTTACACCGGGTATGGCGGCTTGGTGGAAGACACCTTTAACCCGGCTTAAGATCTCATTCAGATTGAGATTGAGTATATCGCCCTCAATGAATTTAAATTTGGGGTTATTTATCAGTCCCTTAAGATTGTTTTCTTTAATCTTTTTAGGATAGTAGTCGAGAAAGGAATCCACACCGATTATCTCAAATCCCTCCTTGAGGAGCCTTTCTGCGAGATGGGAACCAATGAAGCCGGCGACACCGGTGACTAACAAGGTCATTAATTTTTTTCTCCTTTTTATAAGTGGTTATTTTATCATACAGGCGTTGAAGTTTCTTTGAGGTTCCGCTTGAGTTTTAATTATATGTTCTAGCTGGCTAATGTCTGGGGAAATCTCGTGGATTTACAAATCCCAAAAATATAAAGCCGAATTATTTGTCTTTGTGACAGTCAGATTGATTTGACTGACAGATGGGATAAATAATATGCTACGAGCCCCCCTTGCCTCCTAAGAGGAATCAGGAAATGCACTTAACCGCGGGATTAAAACTGGTTTTATTCACCTGGAATATGTGATTCTTCGCCCTCCTTTAAGCACGCTTGGATTTTGAGATTCGGCTGCAATCTGATAAATGCTCTATCACAGTCATTTACGAGTCTTTTTGTATAGCTATATATCTCTTCTGCAACGGTTTTTGAATCTTCAGAATTCTTCCATTTGATGTATCTTTCCTTAACATCAGACCAGTCATGGCAGAGCCAACCTCGGGGAACTATTCGTTTAGTGAATTCACCAAGTATTTCTTCATCTTTCTCTATCTCAACACCATCGAGGTAAATATACATCTTTGCGCATTTTGGTATTGAATCAAGGCATTTTCTTTTGACCTCTGCCCAGTTTTCCTCTTTTAAGTCGTCTTCTGCCTCATATATATTCCTTATAGAATCAAAGAGATTAATTGCCATAATGTCAAGCAAGCTTCCCATACACTCTCCACGCGATTCCGCCTCCATCTTGAACTCATTGGCTATTCCTGGCTCTGCATAGATTTCAGGATCATTATGGTCTACTTTTACAAATGGGGCAAGAATTCGCCTGAAGGAATCAAGGCCGACTCTATCGGCAAATTCAAAGAACTCCTCTCCGTTTTGTCTATTGTCTTTCCAAAAATCAACAATCGCTTTTACAAAAAGATGGGCGTTCTTTGCCGGAACCTTTCCTATGACCTGTCCATATCTCTCCATCTGTTTGAATGGATTACCTCCGACCATAACAACATAGTGGGGTGCGAGTTTGCCCCCTACCTTTGATGATGCTCCGTAAAATCCTATATCGCCTAGGTGATGCTGACCGCAACTGTTTGGACAACCTGAGATATTTATACGCACTCCCGCAAGGTCTCCAACCCTCTCTCCTATATATTGGGCAAGGTTATATGGATGTGTGACGGCGAGTTTGCATGAGTATGCCCCCGGGCAAGACACGATCTCGCGTATAGACTCATTTATGCCACCTATGAATCTGTGTTCTTTTAATTCTATATAGACATCATAGAGAAACTCCTCACCGACCCAGGGCACAAGAATCTTTTGATGAGGTGTTATCCTCACATATCCTGCCCCATAGAGTTCGCACAAATCCGCAATGAATCTGAATTCATCGGGGCTCAAATTGCCTATAGGTGGTTTCACATAAACCCCGAAGTATCCGTCCTGCTTTTGTCTGAATGTGTATTTCTGGAGGAAAAGCTTATATAGATTATCATCCGGATTGGGTCTATGGACCGAATTTCTAAGGCGTCTTTTGTTTTCTTCTCCACCTTCTCTTCCGCTTTTCGATGGAGCGGGTTTCGGGAAACCCTCTAGGTACCTTTCAAGATCTTCTTTTACGGGTTTTAGCCTCTTGAGTCGTTCAAATTCGGCCAAAACAAGCCCTTTGAATTTGTCAAAACCGATCCTCGCTATAAGGAATTTCATTCGCGCTTTATTTCTATTTTTTCTCTCCTCCGTTCCGTATTCATGGAATACCCTTATTACCGCTTCTGCAAGTGGATAAAACTCATCAACGGGAACGAATTCGGTGATTTGCTTTGCATAAAATGGAATAGCGCCAAGACCGCCACCGACATACACCTTAAATCCGTATATATCTTTTCCGTTTCTTCTTAACTGTGCAACGGCACCTATGTCATGGATTTTTACCATTGCGTGATCATTTTCACATTCTGAGAAAGCGATTTTAAACTTTCTGGGGAGGGTTGAAGTAAGTGGATGTCTTAGGAAATACCGAGTTGTATATAGAGCGTATGGTAGTGTATCAAAGATCTCATCGGGACAGATCCCTGAGAGGTAAGAGGAAGTTACATTCCTTACAGTGTTTCCGCATGCCTCACGGGTTGTTATCCCGACCTTTGCAAGTGTTCTTAAGAGTGCAGGAACATTTTCGAGTTTTACATAATGAAGTTGAATGTCCTGCCTTGTTGTTAGGTGACCGTGTCCTGATCCGGCAAATTTTTCTACAACATCTGCCATGGTGCGGAGCTGTTCCGATATTATAAATCCACTTGGCACCTTTATTCTCTGCATATGTGTTCCTTCGCCGTGATGTCTAACTCCATATGTTCCAAAAAGGAGCCGGTATGACTTAAACCTTTCAGGGTGTATTTCGCCTTCTATCAGCCTTTTAATAACTTCTTCATACTCATCTATCTCTCTGGACGTATCGGAACCTTTATTTACATCTATTTGCTCCCATATTTTTGCCTCATTTGCAATCATAATTAACCTCCGACCTCAGATAAGGAGCAAAGTTTGTGCCAAAATTTGTCTGTATACATTTATATTTGCCGAATTATAGAAGGAAAGTATGGGTTTATTAATAACTTACACGCCAACTTATCTGACTTATTCATTAAACCCTTAATTGAATTACTGTTGCAAAGATAATCAATCTGTTAAAAAGATAATCAGGGGATTGAATATAAAAACGCCTCTTATTTTGCCTCTTTTTGGGCCCTTACGCTTTTCCTCCGTAAATCTAAAGGGATTTGCTACCCTTCCTTTTCTTTTCGTGATATGATAAGGGATTGTGGAGAAAAACATGATTCTAAGGAGTCTTTCAGACATAAAATTTGCGTTTTTGGATGTCGAAACCACGGGGCTTGATCCTTATTTGGGGCATAGGATATGTGAGATTGCAGTACTTAAAAAAATGGGCAGGAAAACTTTAAACAGGTTTCAAACCCTCATTAATCCTGGAAGAAATATCTCTCCTCAAGCTGCATCTGTAAATGGGATAACGGACGATATGTTAAGGGGTGCTCCTTTCTTTAGGGACATCGCTTGGGATATTTTTGATTTGCTCAAGGACTCTGTAATAGTGGCTCATAATGCCCCATTTGATTTAGGGTTTTTGTTTGCGGAGTTTGCCAGTATGAGGCTCCCCCATCTTGAAAATGAGGTAATTGACACGTTGAGTATCGCAAGGCGACACTATAATTTTCCAAGCAATAGCTTGGGAAAAATCGCAAGGTATCTTGGGATCTCGACAGTTGGCGAGCATAGAGCTTTTGCAGATGTAAGAATAACAAATGAGATCTTTGAATACTTCCTCATGGATTTAGAAAGGAGGGGAATGAGAATTAAATCTCTGAGGGATGCCCTTAAACTTCAGGGAAAGCCAGTTGTATTTGAAAGGTTAAACGAGGCTGTACTCCCGCCTGCTATCGAGAATGCACTAAGGGCCAAGGGCAAACTCCAGATAAGATACCTCTCGGCATATAGAAACACTACTACCACTAGAATAATCGAGCCTGTTGAGGTTAACGTAAGTGGAAGCTACACATACGTTGTAGCCTTCTGTCATCTGAGAAAAGAAAAGAGCCGATTCAGGCTCGACCGCATCCTTGAGATAAAAAGTATTTCTTGATTTTCAAGAAATATTTTTATTGGGGCATTTCCATTCCCTCAGGAGTTGGAGTGGGAGTTGATTCTGCTCCTGGGGCTGGAGTTGCCACTCCTGCAATCTGACTCTTTAGCTGTTCATTCTCAGCTTTAAGTGTATTTATTTGGTTGGTAAGATCGTCTATTGTTTTCTGAAGATCGGCCTTGTCTTTTGTGAGCTGCTCAACTTGTGCTTTAAGTGTTGCATTTTCTTGCTTAGTTTTAGTATCGCATCCCATTAAGATTGAAGCGGACAGAAAAATTGCAACTACGACAGACATTGCTGTGAACTTCTTCATCTTCCTTGCCTCCTTAGAAATATCTTTTGAGCCATTTAATCTATATGTATAAACGTTAAATGTCAATAAATAGAATACCTGACCGCTTATCACTTTTTGGGTGAGGTATAGAAGGAGCACACGGTTCTATC
>CAYMEO010000037.1:0-24950 GCA_964389705.1 uncultured Spirochaetia bacterium | reverse complement strand
TAATAGTACCGCTGACGCAATTTTAGTCTATGACGAGCAAGGCAAAGTGATTACCATAAATAGAGAAGCAAAGAGGTTATTTTGTAATGACGGTAAAAAAGAGCTTAAAGATGTCTGGGATATTATACCACAGGACAGTAAGGCTAGTTTTTACGAAAAACTCAGGAGTGTAAAAGAAGGGAGTAAACTAGTAGATTACGAGACTGAGAAAATAAAGGGAAATGGGGAAAGGATTTTTGTGAGTGTTTCACTCGTCTATGCGAATGAGGGAGGGGGCAGCTTTATTGAAATTATAAGGGATATAAGTGAAAGGGTCGCTTTCAGGAGTAAAATAATAGAGCTTGAAAAGGCCCAGCTAATAGGAAAGATGGCAGAAGGAATTGCCCATCACTTGGGAACCCCGCTTGCATCTATACTCCTCAGGGTCCAAATGCTTAAAGAGGATATACCGAGAATCCCAGGGTATGCAGATTTTACCGAGAAGCTTGACTCAATTGAAAGGCAGATTTTCTATGGTCAGAAGGTAATCCAAAGGCTTCTGAGATTTGTAAGTAAGCCACAGAGTGAAAGGGTTTCTGAGAGAGTCTCCTTACTTATTGAAGAAGCCGTAGATATGATAAATCCCATTTCTAAAAGACAGGGAATTGACCTTGACTTACGCGTGGATAGGGATTTGAAGGTATTAGCCGATGCTAATCTGATTGAGCTTGTATTCCTAGATATAATAACGAATGCAGTAGATGCGATGCCCAAAGGGGGAAGACTTTCGATATCTGCCTCTAAAAATGAGCAAGAGGGGACTATAGAGATAGTAATATCCGACACAGGAACGGGGATTCCAAAAGAGGTGCTTCCATTTGTTTTTGAGCCTTTTTTTACAACTAAGCCTGCAGGTAAAGGAACTGGCCTAGGGCTTTCTGTGGCAAAGAGGATTATCCATGACCATGACGGGGAAATTAGTATAGACAGTATGGAAGGTAAAGGAACAAGCGTCCGGATAAGGCTTCCAATCTATACGGAGGAAAAAGCATTTGCATAAGTGCAGTGTGCTCGTCGTTGATGATGATGAAGAGTTAGTGAGTGCCGTAAAGGAGCTTCTTGAAAGAAGAAGATATGAGGTAATCACGGCCTTCTCTGGGAAGGAGGCTATTGATAAATTATCGGCCCTTACTCACATTTGCGTAGCCCTTTTAGACCTGGTTATGCCGATGATGGACGGTTTTACATTGCTTGAGAAGATTAAGGAGATTTACCCCGATATAAATACAATTATAATTACCGGACATGGTACCGTACCCACTGCTGTAGAGGCAATAAAGCGCGGGGCTACAGATTTCATTACTAAGCCGTTTGACAAGGACATACTCCTGCGGAAGCTGGAAGTAATCCAAAGGACACACGAACTTGAGAGCAGAATAAGTGAACTTAAGGAGATACTTTCAGAGAAGTTCGGTTTTGAGCAGATTATAAGCAGTTCTCGTTCAATGAAGAGTGTGTTTGAGAAAGCCACTGCCGCAGCACGCACTGATGTCCCCATCTTTATTGTCGGTGAGACAGGAACGGGAAAAGAACTCCTTGCAAAGGCTATACACCTAAAGAGTGAAAGAAGTAGCCAATCTTTTATTGCGATGAACTGTGGTGCAATCCCGAAAGAATTGATTGAATCAGAGCTCTTCGGATATAAGAAAGGAGCATTCACAGGGGCAATGAAGGACCACGACGGACTCTTTGTAGCAGCAAATAGGGGGACGATTTTTCTTGATGAGATTGGAGAGATGCCAAAAGAGCTTCAAGTGAAGCTACTTAGAGTCCTTGAGGAACACAAAGTAAGACCAATAGGACATACAAGTGAGATACCGGTTGATATAAGGGTAATAGCCGCAAGCAATCGCCCTATAGAAGAACTCAAGAGCACCTATTTGAGAGAAGATCTATTCTTTAGGCTTGCAGTTGTGGTAATAGAGCTCCCTCCACTTAGAGAGAGAAAAGAGGATATACCACTACTTATTGAATATTTTATAAGGAAATTTAATCAGAAATATTTAAGGAATATAAAAAAGATATCAGAAGATGTACTCACATCGCTTTATCAGTATCACTTCCCTGGCAACATAAGGGAGTTAGAAAACCTAATAGAAGGAATAATAGCAGTATCTCCTACCCATAAAGAGGCAATAACCGAGAAAGATTTAAAAGCACACTTCGTGTGGAGAGAAAACAAGGTCTCAGAACACACGCTCCTTTCCTTGGAAAGGCTCGAGAAGTTTGCCCTAGAGCAAGCCCTACGCGAGACTCAGGGAAATAAATCAAAAGCGGCTGAGATTCTTGGTATCTCAAGAGATACTCTATACAGAAAGCTAAAACAATTCGGAATTGAATAGCCACTCTCCTAATTCATTCTCAGCTGACCTGTTTTTCTAGCATTTCTTTACTTCATACTTGTCTTTTTTCTCTATACCAACGGGGTATTTTTGTAAGATTCTCTGACGTCTGACACTCGATTTTAATTGAACCCCATACAAATTAGAGAAAATTTTACTGGTATCTCTTTTGCTATCTAGGAGAAAAAGAACCGTAAAGTACGAGGAGAAGAGCATGGATAATAAAGAAGAAGATTTTAAACCTATAGGTGCTTTAGCCTTTTTTGTTCTCATGATTCTCCTTTTCGTTTTTATGTGGTTTTCCGTCTATATCATTAATTTGATTGAGGGGAGGTAAAGTATGAAAATAGATCCTTTTGAAAAACTAGCGATGACCGGAGGCGGGGCTTTACTTGTCATTTTCCTTTTAGCAATAATCTATGCCAATTTCGATTTAAGTATAAAAATCCCCACCTGTGAAACAAATATCAAGCCCTTTACAAGCGGGGCTTTAATAGAAACCGGCCATAAGTCCTACGAAGTGAATGTAGTAGCGAGGATGTGGTTTTTCGACTTCGGAGGAAATCAAAATGAAATTACTATTCCTACCGGCTCAAGGGTGACCTTTTTCCTTACCAGTGCAGATGTAATTCATGGCTTTAAGATTATTAATAAGGACATAAATATGATGGCTGTGCCGGGAGTGATAGGAAGATTAGAAACTACGTTCGATAAACCGGGGGAGTATCTGATAGTTTGTTATGAATACTGTGGGATAGGACATCAAGGCATGTACGGAAAGATAAAGGTTACAGAATAAATATCAAGGAAGGGGATGAGTGATGAATAGAATCAGGTCCTTAACTCTTTGGCATTGGTATATAGCCTTTGCATCATTATTTGTCGGGTTGTTTTTTGGCTTGAGACAATCTATAGCCAGGGCTGGTATTAAGGCCAACTACGACTACTATCAGGGATTAACTATTCACGGTGTTCTCAATGCCCTGGTTTTTACCATCTTCTTTATATCGGGCTTCCTCTATTTAACAACGGAAAAATCCCTAAAGAGACCTATTAGAAGCTACCGACTTGCCTGGCTGAGTTTCTGTATCATTCTTTTAGGCACTGTTTTAGCTGCCGTACCTATATTAACTAAAAAAGCCAATGTCCTTTACACATTTTATCCTCCTCTTATGGCTCATCCGAGTTTCTACATAGGGCTTACATTGGTTGTTGTAGGCTCATGGATTGCAAACCTAGTAGTTCTGCACACATATCTAGCTTGGAGAAAAGAAAATCCGGGGACCAAGACTCCGCTAATGTTTATGGCTACAGCTACCACTTATATTCTTTGGTTTATCGCCTCTATAGGAGTAGCGGCCGAGGTGCTTTTTCTTCTTATACCCTGGTCGTTAGGGTGGGTAAAAGAAACTAATCCCCTCCTAGCCAGAACCCTTTTCTGGTATTTTGGTCATCCCTTGGTTTACTTCTGGCTCATGCCGGCTTACTTGGCTTGGTATACCATAATGCCCAAGGTAGCCGGTGGCAAACTCTATAGCGATCCGATGGCAAGGCTCGCTTTCATTCTCTTTATCCTGTTCTCCATGCCCGTTGGAACCCATCATCAGTTTGCGGACCCGGGCATAAGTACCGATTGGAAGGCTCTTCATACCTTCTTTACATTCTTGGTAACCTTTCCCAGCTTTTTAACAGCGTTTAACCTCTCGGCCTCGTTGGAGTACGCGGGAAAGAGTAATGGTGGGAGTGGGCTTTTCAGATGGTGGGCGAATCTACCATATGGAAATCCAGTCTTTGCTTGTTTTATCAGCGCCATGGTTCTTTTCATCTTTGGAGGGATTAGCGGCATAGTAAATGCCTCTTATAACATGAATATGATTGTTCACAACACGTCTTTTATATTCGGTCATTTTCACCTCACTATAGGCTCAGCCGTAACCCTTACGTTCATGGGGCTGACATACCTCATTCTTCCCCAGCTCGTTAAAAGAGAGCTTTTAAGCAAAAGACTGGCTCTCCTACAAGCCTACCTGTGGCTTGTAGGTATGCTTATCTTCTCATTTGCCAACATGGCTGCCGGACGGATGGGTGTTCCCAGGAGAACAGATTTAGGACTCTCTCCTTACCACTTTCCATCTATAGTTGAACACCTAGAGAAGGCGTCGGCTTTGGGCGGAGTTATACTTTATATCAGCTCCCTTCTTTTTTACTTAGTGTTTGTGGGAACTATAATCTGGGGAAGAAAGACCCAGGAGGAGTCTATCAACCTTCCTATAACTGAAGCCTATCAGACTGAGACGGAGGCTCCAAGGATTTTTGACAACTGGAAGGTCTGGATAGGAGTGTCAGTAATACTTATACTCATAGCCTATATACCTGTAATACGACAGGTCTTACAGATTTCTCCATTTGGTTCCCCCGGCTATGATCCTAGCATACCCGTGCCAATATCAAAATAGGGTGAAAAAATGAAAAGACTTATAGCTCTGATGTGCCTATTTTTCTTATTATCCTGTAGTTCCGGACTACCTATAAAGGGGAAATTCCCGAATCTACCCTTAAGGGACCAATATGGAAGGCAATTTACCTTTTCACAGCTCAGAGGAAGGGTTCTAATAGTAAGCTATATTTATACCCATTGTCCTGATGTATGCCACATAACAAGTGCCAGGATGAATACTTTTAAAGAAAGATTAAAGCGTACGAATCTCCAAGATAAGGTTTACTTTGTATCTATATCTATTGACCCTAAAAGAGATACCCCAGAGGTATTAATGCATCATGCTAAGATGATGAATCTAGACCTTATAAACTGGGTATTTGTAACCGGAGACGAGGATGATATAAACTCGACAATCAAGGTATCGGGAATAGAACCAATAAAGGGTCCCATACAGTACTCCGAGAAGGGGGAGACTTCCTATTTAATAACTCATATGGATAAAATAAGCTTAGTAGATAAAAAGGGAAGAATAAGAAGACACTACAAGGGAAGCACGTTTGATATGGATGGACTTTTAAGGGATATTGAGAAGCTTATATAATTCATGCAATAGAAGTGCTTAGATGAATGCATTTCATCTCTATCGCAAGTAAGGTTGACAAGTTGAGATAAAAGTTGTGTAATAAAACTAAAGCGGAAGTGTAATGATACATATTCAACATTTTATATCTACTAAAGATAAGGATAAGGGGTTATTCTGGATAAAGCCACTTTGGTGTCCAATAGGGCGTCCGTTTTGTATTGTCAGGTGGAGCACAAAGCAGTGTATAAACATCTGCTCCTTTTACTGTGGGGTAAGAAGAGAAGGGGATAGAGCGATGCGTGTCTGGTGTAATTACGATGAGCTACCTCAATCAAAGATTGGAGCATATACATATAGTTTTAAGCTCTTTTTTGGCAGATATGACGAGTTATCCAAATCAAACATTTCAAGCGGAGTTCCAGAGGATTGCCCTCGGTGTATGCACTACCTGGGAGATATATGCATAATTAACGGGGAGTTCCAAGATAACTGTACGGATTTTGTAGATACCAACGCATGGCTTGAGACCTAATATTCGGAAATTAAATCAATACAGCACGAGACTCGCACACACGGTTACGCCAAGCGCTCCCGTTGGCCAACAATTATCCTGTGTACTCCAAAGGGATGGACAGGTCCGAAGGAAGTCGACAGAATGAAAACGGAAGAGTACTGATGTTTTCATCAGGTTCCCATAGATGATATAGCAAAGAAGCCGAGCCACATAAAAGTACTAGAAGGGTAGATGAAGGGCTATAAGCCTGAGGAACTCTTTGACGAGAACGGTAGGCTTAGGCTAGAGCTGGCGGAAATCGCACCAAAAGGCACGCGTCGCATGGGCGCTAATCCACATACAAATGGCGGTTTAATGCTCAAGGACCTGAGAATGCCCGATTTTCGGGACTACGCTGTAGATGTCTCTGAACCCGGAACTGTTTTCGCAGAAGCAACCCGCGTTTTGGAGTATTCCTGCTTCTGAGCTGATTCAGGGGATTCAATCAACACCTAACGGTTTAAGGGATGATGAGGCCCAAGAGCGCCTTATGCCATTCGGCTTCAACATCTTGAAACCTAAAAGGCGACCGAAAGTATTAGAAATACCTTCTGTGATACCTGGAAATAGGTGAAAATAAGCAGAAAAACTAATATTTTATCGGCGCTGAGAGACTTCTCGATCAAATAGCCAGTCAAGAATTCCAAAGCCCTATCTAGCATTATATTAATTTCTACTAAAATCAGTTTTAGTTTTATCCAGTACACTTTGAATCATGATAAACTCGCTTATATTTTCCAGTGTTACAAGACCTACTAGATGGCCACTACGCACTACCGGCAGAGTACGGCAACTGCTGGTCTGAAGACGCGTAAACACACTCTCTAACATCTCCGAAGAATCAACTACTCGAAAGTTCTGACGCATAACCTCGCTGACTGGTGTATCCCATCCATGCTGGGTTAATGCAACAATCAAATCGCCTTGAGTTAGTATCCCTAGTACCCTCCCATCCTCTATTATGGGAAAATCCTGCTGTGAGCCCGACAATGTCAAATCTATTGCGCGGGCTAATCGATCATTTGGGCCGAGAGTGCGAAAATCGGTTATCATAGCACTGCTGACTGGTATACCACCCAGCAAGAACCTTATTTGAGTTACACTCGCCTCCTGTGCCGCTCCTATCCATACAAAGAGGGCTATGAATAAAAGAAAAGGATTGCTGAAGAGACCTATAAATCCGAATAGAAAAGCTATTCCCTGTCCCAGTGTAGCGGCAACCTGTGTTGCTCTCACATAGTTCATACGCATGGCTAGAACTGCACGCAGAACACGCCCGCCGTCCATGGGAAAAGCGGGAATCAAATTGAATAAAACCAGAAAGATATTCACAACAAGAAGGCGCTCCATAAAAGAGCCGCCCGTTATGCTGAGCTTATCTAGCGGTTCAAAACCGCCTATTGACTGCAGCCAGATATATAGAACTATTGCTATCACAACGTTGACTGCCGGACCAGCAAGGGCTATCCATAGCTCCTGCCTAGGGTCATCCGGCATGCGCTCAAGCCGTGCAACTCCACCTATTGGAAGCAAAGTAATGTCCCTAGTTTTAATCCCATACCTTTTCGCTGTCAGTGCGTGCCCCAGCTCATGCAAAACTACACAGCCAAATATGGCCAGAGTAAAAATTACCCCAACAACGGTCGTTACTAGATTGTGACCCTGCGTCCAGTGCATAAGCACAACCCAGCCAATAATAAGTAGAAAAGTAGCGTGTACATAAACACCGATTCCCGTAATCTCCACCATTTTCCATGACCACTTCATTAAACTACCCTCCACTCGAACTCAAATAGAGAATCCCCCCTAAATAAAGATGTTGGCATTAGATTGATTTAGTTGATTACGTACCGCTTCATTTAGTCTCATTTTATCTCCTCCCTGGTTTAAACCCTAAAATTTAATCTAATTCAGCCTTTATAAATTCACAACTCTAACGGACTATTAAGGGCACCTACAGGCAGAGATTCCATAACAGAGAGAAAAAGGCTCTGAGAAATCACAGTAGAAATCTAAAAGTCTTTAGTAACTCAGTGATGTGTTAGACCCAGAATGCCAATAATAATCAAATAGATGGCAACAATGTAGTTTAGTAATCTCGGCATAATTAGAATTAATATGCCCGCTATTAATGATACTACGGGTCCTTAAGTTGATTTGCATACTCTTCTACCTCCGTCAATTTATCAGGATTAAGAACAGCTTTAGCCTCAGAATACAAAGGTTTGCAGAGACATTTTTAAGATAATTTCTCTCCAACACCCGTAAGTCGTATACCTGATTAAAATTATGCCTAATTAAGATTCAATTTTCTCTTTAAATTTCTATAAAAATCTAAACTTTATCTGGTATAATAAAACCTAAAATAACACATAAATTCTTTGGAGGAATTTTATGGAAAAAAGAACCGAAGAGCAGACAAGTAACAGAAGAAGAGTAAGTAGAAAGACTTCTAAAACACCCATGAAGGAATCGGGAAGTAGGGGCATAAAAAAGCAGTATCTCAAATCTAGCCCTACATGCAGGGTTACATTCACACTGCCGAAAGAGGCAGCATCAGAGGCTCGGGGCGTTGCGCTCGTTGGGGATTTTAATAATTGGGACAGAGAAGCTACGCCGATGAAAAGGCTCAAAAACGGAGACTTTTCGATAACACTGGAGCTACAGCGTGATAGGGAATATAGATTTAGATATCTAATTGATGGTAATCGTTGGGAAAACGATTGGCACGCCGACAGATATGAAAAAAACCGTTACGGAGGCGATGATTCAGTAGTAGTCGTTTAATTGCTGCCAAGCAAATGCAAGGGTTTCCTGATATTTTAAATAGTGTACCCACGAAATGCTGTAAGTAGAAGTAGGCACCTAAATTATTTTTAGTTATTTTTATTCTTCTATTTTTAGATCGGTATAGGTTACATTGATCTGATCCTCATGTATCTTCTGATGTCGGGAAGCAATGCAATTACTCCCCAAAGTACAAGGAACGCTGCTGCACCTCCAATTCCATATCTCCATGATTTCTTATTCTTCATGTGAAAACCTCCTTTTTTGTAGCTAATATTTATTCTCCTAACGATTTACATTACCATGATCTACAAAGAGATTACCAAGGACACGCCCAAGGTTCAAGCCTGGGTTAGCTCTTGTCCACCATTTTACTCACATTGGCTAAACAGTATTATATGAGAAACTGGTTAAACAACATAGCTCATCATACTCCTCATCGCTTCTAGATTCCATAGCGGCAGAACTACGCCTTGGGAATCTGAGTTAGCTTCTTATCAGCCTCTTTCTCTTCCTCAAGCGTCTGCTCAAGGAGCCTGACCTGATCTTCATAACCCGGTGTCTGAGCATAGGCACGGGTACATCCGTAACCAGCCATCTCGTAATGCTCAACCTTGGGCGGAAGAGATAATTGCAGCATCTAGAACAGCCCTCTCACCATTTTCTCCCATCATCTCTTTACCCTCTCCAATTATTCCCTCTATACCTCTACATTTTGTGGCTCTGGCATGAGATCCGAGTTTCTCAAAGACTTGCTCAATGCGTTCAGCATGTCTCCTAGTTTGTTCTAGATGACTCTGGAGTGCATTCTGAAGTTCAAATGATTTAGCAACCTTAATCATCTTTGGCAAAGCCCTAATTATCTGTTTCTCAGCATCATATAAATCCCTTAGCTCCTTGATGTATAGATCGTGTAATGACTTAAGTCTCATGATGACCTCCTTTTTTCTATGGCTCCTTGGAAACTGCCTCTCTTTTTAAGACCAACCCCAATCAGTCTCTATACCAGTTGATTGCAATATTTATACCAGCACATTTAATATTATTAATCTCCGCCCCCGCGACAGAATTTTCAATCATCAGCTATCTAAAATTTCTATCTTTTACCTGATCCTTCAATCAAATTGAAATTGGAACTGATGGGCAGAAACTATTGATATGAGAGGACATTCAGGAAGACTGAACTTGCCGATTGTGTAGTAATACATTGTAGAAACTGTGTCAATCTGCACAGAAATACTATTTAAGAGATAACTTAATGCCATTTGTAGAAATGAAATATTGCTCTGTTTCTAGAAGTAAGGGGAAAATCTAGTTTGGGACTATTTTAAATTTTAAATAGCTCATGATATAATCTCTATCAAAGACCTAGAAGAAGCTAGGAAATGACCAGACTCTATTAGAATGTATTAATGATAATTTGGCGGCGTAGCTCAGAGGTAGAGCAGGGCTCTCATAAGGCCTTTGTCGCAGGTTCGATTCCTGCCGCCGCCACCACTAAATTTCTCTTTTGTTTAGTTACCGATTTAGTTTCATATTTAGGAGTATCTTATTTTAAAAGTT
Organism: uncultured Spirochaetia bacterium; assembly: GCA_964389705.1. Classification (GTDB taxonomy): domain Bacteria; phylum Desulfobacterota_D; class UBA1144; order Nemesobacterales; family CSP1-2; genus PSLL01. Next base: position 14,643 of record CAYMEO010000037.1, on the reverse strand, counting down.
TATAAATTTCCCTCATATTGAGGCCTTTTCGTAGAAAGTCGGCCAGTGTATTATAAACTTCCTCCTTTAGCACTGTGCCTTCTAATCTTATATTTAACCCTTTTCTCTTGGCTATTTTCTGAATAAACGCCGCCTTTAAATTTTCATTTTCAAAGATACCGTGTAGGTAAGTCCCATAGATTATCCCCCCATTGGCAACTGCCCCATCAAAGGCTCTAGAGTTTCCCAAGAGCTCCAGAAAGGGTTTTACATTTGAGTTTATCCAGGCCCTTCCCATGTGAATCTCATAGCCCGATATAATCTGCCCCTCAATTTCTCTAAAAATCTCACCTCCATTTAGAATCCTGGCCTCGGTTCTTTTAAGGGTTTTCTCCCTTTCAAAAGTCGTTACGACATCTAAAAGACCCATCCCTACTATCTTTTCTTGATTTGATTCGACATGCCCCTTATCAATAATTAGCCTTCCAAGCATCTGGTAGCCACCACAGATTCCAATTATTGGTATATCTTTGGCCCTTTGAAGTATCTTTTCTTCTATTCCAGCCCCTCTTATATAGAGGAGATCAGAAATCGTGCTTTTTGTTCCGGGAATGATTATTAAATCAGCATCATCTAAGTCTTCTTTTCTCTCCACATAATCAACCACAATGCCTTTTTCATCCTCAAGTGGGCTAAAATCGGTAAAGTTTGAGATTCTAGGCAGTTTAATCACTGCGATTCTAATTTTCGAAGACTTGCCTATATGTTTTTTATCCTCTAATGAGACTGAATCCTCATCATCTATTCTTATTCCTCTAAAGTATGGAACAACACCAAAAATCCTCTTCCCTGTTCTCCTTTTCAAGAAATGAAGACCGGATTTTAAAAGATCTATATCGCCCCTAAATTTGTTTATGATAAATCCTTTTATTCTCTCCTTATCCTTCTTAGAAAGCAGCTCTAGTGTTCCAACAATTGAAGCAAATACACCACCTCTATCAATATCGCCCACCAAAATAACCGGAGCCCTTGCCATATGAGCAACCCTCATATTGACCAAGTCATATCTCTTTAGATTCACCTCAGCTGGACTTCCAGCACCTTCGATAACTACAACATCATAAGAATCCATGAGCTTCTCTAGAGAATTCTTCACAACTTTAATTAACTCTTTTTTAAACCTATAATAATCCTTAGCTACCATGTTTCCAATCGGCTTTCCAAGCACTATTACCTGAGAGCCCAAATCGGCTGAGGGTTTTAAGAGTATAGGATTCATCTCTACTTTCGGTTCTACTCCTGCAGCTTCAGCTTGAGCTGCCTGGGCTCTTGCTATTTCCTTTCCATCCAAAGTAACATAAGAATTCAAACTCATGTTTTGAGCCTTAAAGGGCGCAACACGGAATCCCTCTTGTCTAAATATCCTGCATAGCCCCGCAACGATAATGCTTTTCCCAACATTAGAAGCCGTTCCCTGAATCATAAGAGTCCTTGCTGGCATTACTTATTTCCCTCTGCAGAATCCAGTTCTTTCCATTCTCTAATGAGTTTCTCACACTCGTGGATCGGTCTTGCACTTAGTCTGATGAAATTTGGAAGACCAAATGAGGTGCAATCACGAACCAATATCCCTCGCCTGAGTAAAGATAGTCTAAGCCTACTTGCATTATCCACATTAACCATAAAGAAACCCGTTTCAGATGGAATACATTTTTTTCCCATCTCCTCTATTTTTCTTAATAAGTAATTCTTAGACCTTAAAATCTCATGTCTCGATTTACCCAGGTACTCCCTATTATTTATAAGGACTGATATAGCAGCCTCCTGAGCTATTGAATTTACATTCCAGGGAGGTCTCACCTTCTCAAGATTAGATATTATCTCCCTGTTTGACAGAGCATAGCCAATGCGAAGCCCAGGGAGTCCATGGGATTTTGTAAGCGACCTTATAATTAAAAGATTCTTGCATTTAAGAAATTCGATTGAGTTCCAAGGGTCTTTCACAAAATCCACGTATGCTTCATCTAAAACAAATAGCGTATTTTTATTTTCCTCTAAAATTTCCTTTAATTCTCTCTCCCTTAAGTATCTACCGGTAGGGTTATTGGGATTGCAGAGAAAAACTATTTTATGGTTATGAGTTCTTAAAAGTTCTATGAATTTATTCACATCAATTCTAAAACCGTTTTCTTCTTTCAACACATAAGATACAGGTTCTGATCCCATTATTCTACTTGCCCTCTCATACTCTGAAAAAGTCGGGCTCGGAATAATGACTCTGTCTTTCCCATTCAGATAGGCTTGACAGATAAGGTAAATTATCTCTGTAGACCCATTTCCAACAATGATGTTTTCAGGATGTAGACCATAAATTTCTGATATGACTTTTCTTAACTTATGGTACCCTGTATCAGGATACATATCTATTTTTATCTGGATCTTTTTTAAAACCTCATTGGCTTCTACAAATGGGTTTATGTTACTTGAAAAGTCAATTATATCCTCCAGATTTAGTTTAAGTTTACTTATCTCTTTGGAATCAATCCCACCATGAATCGGAGCACTTATGTTTTTGATCTCAACTCTGGGGCTAATCAACAAACCCCTCCTTTACGAGAATTATCCCCATGCACAACACCAGTGCTAGAAGAGACGTAGTGATTAATATCTCCTCTGCATCTTGAATTACCTTGGTGTAAAGGGGGTTCTTGGACTTGCCGATCCTATAATGGCCGGGTTTTTCAAGCTCTACTCCAAGAACGCCTGCAATTGCGCCCATACTAAATCCGGCATTAGGACTTTCCGTCTTTCGTGATTCATCCAGCATAGTGTTTAAAGAAGGGAACAAACTCCTTCCGGTAAGAAAACCGGCAAGGCAGATTAAAAACCCCGCTATTCTTGCAGGTATGAAGTTAAAAATGTCATCAAGACGCGCGGCAAGCTTTCCAAAATACTCGTATTCTCCGTGATATCCAACCATAGCATCAAGTGTGTTAATAGCCCTAAAAGCCACTGCCCCCGGCACACCGAAAAAAACAAAAAATAACCAGGGAGAAACAACGCTATCTGTGATATTTTCTCCCACCGATTCAACAACGGCAGAAATAATCAGCCTTTCATCTAAATCTCCCGTTTCTCGACTTACGAGACTTTTAAGCTGACTTCTCGCCTCATAATAATCCCCTTTAGATAAAGAATCCTTAACCGCTGCTGCTGACATTTTAAGCGCTCTAATGGCAAATGTAGTTTTTAGAAGAAAAACACTGATTAAAAAATAAATGGGATAGATTCTTTCTTTGAGGAACTGGAGGAGGAAATAAGTGGGGACAGTAAAAGTAGCAATCACTAAAAGTGAAAGACATGTACCCAAAAGAAACTGAAAAAAGGTGCTTCCTTTAAAAAAATATTTCTCAAAGAATCCAATGAGCTTCCCCATATAGACAACTGGATGTAAAATAGCAGAAGGCTCTCCACAAATCAAGTCAAGAAAAAAAGCAGAAATTAGAATTAAGCAGGTTTCCATCTGATCTTACTTAGAGAGCTGAGGTTCTCTTTGACCCCATTTCCCAATGAAAACCACTTCTTCTAGAGGGAGCCTCTTAAGCCAGCCCGCCCTTTCTAAATCGGGTTTTTCGGGAAAATGGGTTACATATCCAAGACAAAGATAAGCAACAGGGAGAATATGCGGAGGAATTTCGAGGATATTTCTCAAATCCTCGTTACTGAGGATACTTACCCATCCTACCCCTATTCCTTCGGCCCTTGCGGCAAGCCAAAGATTTTGAATTGCACAGCAAACACTATATATATCAGTTTCAAGAATACTCGTTCTTCCAATTACAAAAGGCCCGAATCTAGTACGATCGCATGTAACGCATAGATTTATAGGTGCCTCCATTATTCCTTCTAGTTTAAACGAGAGGTATTTAGTTCTTCTGGGCTCATCAACTAGATAAGAACTGGTTTCTTTTTCTTTCTCAAAACTCTCTTTCACTCTATTTTTTGTTTCTTCATCCCTAATGACAATAAAATTCCAGGGTTGCATAAAACCTACAGAGGGAGCATGATGAGCGGCATCCAAAATTTTTCTTAGGACATCTTCCGGAATCGGGTCAGATTTAAACTGTGCCCTTATGTCTCTTCGCTTATAAATTGCATTATAAACCCCTTCTTTCTGAGTAGAGGTGAAAGCATGACTTTCCAATTGCGTTCTCCTTTGAAGAGTTATTTTGATGCTCTTCTAAAGCCATGACTAAAGGTCCTATCGTAGAGTTTTGATCTTTTTCCAGAAGCCTCTAAAAAATCCCCAATAAGGATAATGGCAGTCTTTGTAATACTTGCACTCCTTACCTTTGGGACAATATCTCTGAGATTTCCGTAAATGATTTTCTCATCCTTCCAAGAGGCCCTGTAGACCACAGCACAAGGTGTGTCTTCTTCATATCCATCTTTTAACTCTTTAACTACCTTTTCTATCATATGCACGCTTAGAAATATGGCCAGTGTTGCCTTATGCTTTGCAAGGTCTCTTAGCTTTTGAGTTTCAGGTACAGGGGTTCTTCCCTCGCATCTGGTTAAAATCACTGTTTGCGATATATCGGGAACTGTGAGTTCCTTTTTCAGAGTCGCTGCGGCAGCAAGGAATGAGCTTACACCAGGGATAATCTCATAAGGAATTTCCGCCTTCTCTAGAAACTCTATCTGCTCGTGAAGGGTGCCAAATATAGTTGGATCTCCATCATGAAGCCTTATAACTGCTTTCCCCTCCTCTACCGATCTTTTCATCAAATTTAGAATCTCTTCTAATGTTAAAGGAGCACTGTCATAAAGCTCAGCACTTGGCTTTGCCCAACCTAAAATATCCCTATTTAGAAGCGATCCGGTGTAAATTATCACATCCCCTGCTTTAACTAATCTTTTTCCTTTAACCGTTATTAATTCAGGATCCCCTGGACCCGATCCCACGAAATATATCTTGGGGTTAGCAACCCTTTCCATTTAAATCCCCGAATTTGATTGTAAATAAAATTTACTTAGGGACCGCGAGTGGAACTTCTAAAGTCCTCTTTTTCATACTGAGTTCATATTTATTGTGATACCCTCGCGGTGTAATCATAAGTCCCTCGTATGTAAAAGTAGAAGAGTTGCCTATTATTATCGTTGTAAGCATCCCGATTGGAAAATCCAACATGTGGTCGAGATCAGTAATAACAATACTCTGCCCGTCACGATACGCGCTCTTTACGACCCCAACAGGAGTAGAACCCTCTCTATATTTTCGAATCATCTTGTGAGTTTCTACTATTTGCCATGTGCGCTGCCCGCTTTTTGGATTATAAAGAGCTATTACAAAATCCGCCTGAGCAGCAGCCTCAACCCTTCTTAAAATGACTTCCCAGGGAGTGAGATGATCACTGAGGCTTATTGAAGCAAAGTCATGCATTATAGGTGCACCAAGAAGTGAACCAACTGCACTTAAGGCTGTAACTCCGGGAATAACCTCAACCTCAAGCCCATAACCAGGCCTCCATCCATCTTCTTTTAAAACCTCAAAAATAAGCCCGGCCATTCCGTAGATTCCAGGATCACCGCTTGAAACTACAGCAACGGTGTTTCCCCCTCTTGCCATATCTACGGCTTTTTTCGCCCTCTCTACTTCCTCGGTCATTCCGGTATAGATAACCCTCTTTCCACAAATCAAATCCCTTACAAGTTCGATATAAGTTGTATATCCGACAACCACGTTGCTTTCTTCGATTGCCCTTTTAGCCCGGAAAGTAATATGCTCCTTGCTTCCCGGGCCAAACCCTACTATGAATATCCTTCCCACTTTTTGTCCTTTTTCACTCATATAAATTCCTCCTATTTAAACCTTATTCTCGCTACTGCCAGTGTTGCCATTTTAGATTTAACCTTCGGGACAATAAGCTCTCCCCAATTGCTACCAAGAATAGCAGCAGGCTCTGCGACCCCAATAACACCTACGTATTTCATAGCCATCTCCGATGGATTTGGAACGTCGGTTACCTGATTAATTTCATCCCTTGTGAAGTAATGGACCGAAAGATCATATCTCTCCGCAAACCTGTTAATCCCCTCTTCTTTTTTTCTATTATCAATTGTTGCAATGCCTTTTACACTCTTTAGGGACAGGCTATTTTCTCTGAGAGTTGAAACAACGAGTTCTTCAACCTCATCTGCCGATACCCCCCTATCACACCCGATTCCAATCACAAGGCTCTTAGGTCTATAGAGAACCGCTCTCTGAAGAATAGAGGAATAGCTTTCATTAAGAACTCTATCAGTGATTATCAAATACGCTGCACATCCTTCACCAATCATAGAGTCTAATGAGTTGTAGATTTTTATATTTTCGGGAATAGGCGTTTTTCTTTTCCACCAGTCCTTTTCTCCTGCATCTTGAAAAAGGCCAATTTTTTCTCCATTTACAACGGCAGCACTTACTTTTGTAATGTTCTCTTCCCCCTCAAGTATCCAGCCAAACTCCCGTCCAAGAATATCAACTGGTATTGTCTTTCTAACATCCGAAGCCGTAGTTATCACAGGCGTTGACTCTAGAAGCCCTGCTATGTCTTCAGTAAGCGCATTTGCTCCGCCTACGTGGCCCGAAAGGACGCTGATTACAAAGTTTGCGTTATCGTCAATTGTAATCACAGCGGGATCAATGTGTTTATCCTTTATGTTCGGGGCTATGATTCTTATGACTGCGCCGAGTGAAACGAAAAAAACCAAAGCGTCATAACAAGACCAAATATCGGCTATAAGTTCTCTCAGTGATAATTCGAAGAAATTGACCCCTCCTCTTACCTCATCTCTAAATTTGGATGAGACAAAAATATCGCCTCTTCCAAGGAGAGACTTAAGCCTGTCTGCGAGTTTTGCTCCGTGCTTTGTTATTGCAACTATAGCGATTTTTTCTATAAAGTCACTCATTTTTTTTCCCACTTATTACAAAGACCGGATTTAGCGCATCAAACCTCGTGAGTCCTATAAGTTCCTTGCTCCTTGCCACACTTACAAGCGTCACATCAAAAATTAAGTTGTACCCCTTAAGCCCTGAGGTAGCCTCATATAGATTTTCAATTGTTACAGCGTTTATAACTATTTTTCCCTCTGGTTTTAACCTTTCGACGCACTTTGTAATTATTCCCTTCATGTTTCCGGAACTTCCACCTATAAACACCGAATCAGGACGATCGCCAATCTCATCGAGGCAATCAGGAGCAATGCCACAGATCACCTTTACGTTTTTTACTCCGAACTTTTCTATGTTCTTCTTTATGTTCTCAATATCTTCGGGGTTCTTTTCAATTGCATAGACCACGCCTGATTTGGCAATAAGCGCAGCCTCAATTGATACAGAGCCCGATCCTGCTCCGATATCCCATATAACGCTTCGGCTTCTTATATTCATCTTTGAAAGGCTTATAACCCTCACCTCTTGTTTCGTAATAAGCCCCTTTTGTGGTGTTCGCTGAAAGAACTCTTCATCCGCAATACCTATGGTCCAACTCCACCGTGGTTTTACTTGAACCTCCTCGTCCTTCTTTATGAGAATAAGAACATTCAAGGGAGAAAATTCCATATGGACTAAATCACCGATGTCGGCCTCTGTAACCCTTTCATCCTCTCCACCTAGATTTTCACAAACATAGGCCTTAAATCCGCTCAGGGCATTTTTGAGGAGAAAATCTGCGATCCTAGATGGGGTATTTTTATCATCCGTAAAGAGCCCTATCTTCTTTGCTCCCTCTATCACACCTAAAAGACTCTCTATAGGCCTGGCATGAACACTTGTAAGAACGGCGTCATCCCAGCTCTCTTTAATCCTTGCAAAGGCAATCTGCATTGAGCTTACATTGGGGATTACCTCAAAATATTCTTTTGGAATTTTACTCATAAGATACTTAGCTATTCCATAAAATAGCGGATCGCCCGAAGCGAGAACAACCATTTGTTTTTTACCCAGATTTTCGGATATCGTCTTTACTACATCACCCAGGTTTGACCTTACGGTAATTTTTTGAGCGGAAATCCCGGGGAAGAAAGAAAGGTGTCTTTCTCCACCAAAGAGAATCTCAGCCTCATTCACTATATCAAGAACTGGGGCACTTAAACTCTTTTTGCCATCATCTCCAATACCAATTATATAGACCCTATTTACACCTTTCTTCATACTTTACCTCTCTGCCCTCCCAATTACGTTCCCATCAAAATCGGTAAGTATAGCCTCAACACTCATTTCCTCCCCTAGGCGTTCCTTTGATACACGCACGATTCTCCCACACAACAGATTAAAGAACTCCCTTTTTCCCCGCGATTCTACAATCTCATACACATGGCGTGCGGAATTTGCATTTTTAATCTGATAAACAACCTCACTATCGGTTCCTACTTCCTCAGCAAGACCAGCTAAAAAACCCATATCTACCTGGGATCCAGCGGCATGGGTTTGTTTTACCCCCATTGCGATTTTTGAAAACTTTCCTATCATTCCACAAAAGGTGATTTTTTTAATTCCCACGTGCTTTGCGCATTTTTCAGCAAAGGCAACAAAATCGCCCATTTCCACAAATGCTTCTTCTTTAAGATCAGGATAAATTGCCATGGCGAATTTCTCACTTTTTCCACCTGTTGTAAGTACAATTTGGGTGCAACCATTTGCCTTAGCCACATCTATAGCCTGTTTTATACTCGCTTTAAAGGAAGCAGTAGAATAAGGCCTCACAATACCAGTTGTTCCGAGTATAGATATTCCTCCAATAATTCCTAAGCGCGCATTAAGCGTCTTCTTCGCAATTTCCTCGCCTTTGGGAACACTCACTACTACCCTTACACCTCTTTTTTTAAGTTCATCCCCAAGCGCTTCTTCAATCGAATATCGGATCATCTTTCTTGGCACTGGATTTATGGCAGATTCCCCTATCTCTAATCCAATTCCAGGCTTTGTTACAACTCCCACTCCCTTTCCACCCTCTATTTTTATTTCTCCTGGAGTACCTACCCATGAAACACTTGAGCAGATTTCAGCCCCATGAGTCACATCCGGATCATCTCCTGCATCTTTTATTACAGAGCAGAGGACCTCATTCCCACTCATCTCACACCTTTCAATCTTAAGTTTCACTAACTTCTTAATAGGAAGCGTGATCTCCACTTCCGATTGGGCTACACCTGTAAAAAGGGCAACGGCCGCTGCCTTTGCTGCTGCGGCCGCACAAGCACCAGTCGTAAAGCCCGTGCGTGTCCCTCGTGTTCTTGATCGGTCCTCCATTTCTTTCCATTTTACCTTTTCTCTGTTGCAAGTCTTATAAGCGCATTCATTGCTGCAACAGCCACAGGGGTCCCGCCTTTTCTTCCTCTAGTAACTATATAAGGAACTCCATAATCACCTAGTTTTAAAGCCTCCTCTTTTGCCTCAACTGCAGAGACAAAACCCACGGGCACTCCAACAACAAGCGATGGAAAAAGCTCCTTATTTCTTACAAGCCTTATAAGTTCTAAAAGTGCCGTAGGGGCATTGCCGATGGCGAAGATGCCTCGAGGGCAAACATCAGCCGCTTTTCTCATCGAGCAAATTGCGCGGGTAATCCCTAGTTCCTTTGCCTTTTGTGATACATCCTCATCGGTCATGAAAGAGAGAACCTCGCCTCCAAATTTAGAAAGCCCGGATTTATTTATACCTGCTTTTATCATCTCAACATCAACAATTACATTTTCTCCTCTTCTTATTGCACTAACTCCGCTTTTTACCGCTTCTGGATGAAAGACCGTATTTTTTGCAAAATCAAAGTCAGCTGTTGCATGGATTATCCGTACAAGAACTGCAAACTCTTCGGGTGGGAGGTCAGGCTTAGCTCCTATTTTCTCTAAATCGTTCTCTATGATTCTAAAGCTCTCGCTCTCTATTGCTTCTGGATTTATGATTTTGGGTTCCATACTCATTATTTCCCATAATGTTCCTTGTAACCTTTAGTGCTCCAGAGAAAGCTTTACCCTATATTTACACACCTCACAGTTCATAAATGCTGTCCCCCTTATAGCCTCATCAACCTTTTCCATTATGAGTTTTACGAGATTGGGGTGAACACCCAGATGATCACACATTAGAAATTCAACCTCTGAATAAATGGATTTCACCTCCAATACCTTTTGCTGAATCCGTTTTACAAGAATGCCGGTAAAGAGAAAATATGGAAGGATTATCACACGCCTTGCCCCCAGAGAAATACATCTGTGAATCCCCTCATAAAAATCGGGAAAAGTCACACCTATAAAGCAAACCTCAACATATTTGAATCCTCTTACTTCCCAAAATAGCCTTGCCATCTTATAAAGGTCGCCATTGGCATCGGGATCGCTCGATCCACGTCCCACGATTAGAACCGCCGTATTGCTTTGGTCACAAGGTAGTGAACTCGACTCAGCTTTCCCTATAATTTCATCCAAGATTTCTAAAATTAGAGTATTTATTCCAAATGGTCTTCCGTAATAGAATTTCACATCCGGGTATTTCTCTCTTGCGATATCAAGCTCATGCGGGAGGTCAACCTTTACATGGCTTGCGGCAAAGAGAATTACAGGAAGCATTATAATTCGTCTTGCCCCTTGAATAACACATCTAGCAATCCCCTCCTGAACAAGGGGCTCAGCAAACTCTATAAAACAAGGTTCAACTATCTTGTCATTAGAGGCCACGCGTACGGCCTCAGCAAATCTTAAAAACTCAGCGTTTCCCTCAGGATCACGACTCCCATGTCCTACTAATAAAATCGCCTCTCTCAATATTCAATTCCTCTCCTTGCTTCCAAACCATCTTTATATGGATGTTTAATCTCAACCATCTCTGTAACAAGATCAGCTACCTCAATTATCTCCTTTGGAGCCCGTCTTCCAGTTAAGACCAGCTCTAAGTTCTCGGGCTTATTTTCGATGAGCTCAACCACCTCGTCAATCTCGACAAATCCATAATCGAGGACAAGATTAACCTCGTCGAGAATAATAAGGTTATATTCCTCCTTTCTAATTATCTCTTCTAAAAATGCAAATGCTCTCTGCGCTGATTCTCTGGCTTGCGCGGATTTTCTTTTTATAGGTACATAGATTTTTCCATCTGGAATGGGTGGGGCACCAAATTGAAATATTTCAAACGCCTTTGTTCTCTCAGCAAATAAATGCTCACCGCATTTAGGGTTTCTCTTTAAGAATTGAACCATGCAAACCCTCAGTCCATGCCCTGCTGCCCTTAGAGCAAGTCCAAGCGATGCCGTCGTTTTTCCCTTTCCATTTCCAGTATAGACTTGAGTAATCCCTTTCATCCTTTACCACCACTGCGAATTATCAAAAGTGAGAAGTACTCCCCTGATTCTGCTTCCTTAGTACTGACTATTTCCCCATCTTTAAAGCAAAAAACCTCCTTTCCTAGAGCCTCTGCCATAAATACGGCCTCTCTGACAAATCTAGTTGGTTTCACGAGAACTACAGTCTCGCAGATTGAGATAATTTCCCTCAGTCCATCTAATCCGTATGCAAGTGGAAAGATTGCTACCTTTTGGGAACCAACGGCTAGGGGAATCAAAGCAGAAGCAGACGCCGTGCTGAGAGATGTAACACCTGGAATAACTTCTACCTCTATCTGTTTATCTTTGAGAAACTCTACAAGCCTTCCCCCCGTCCCGTAAAGAAAAGGATCGCCTATGCACAAAAAAACAACCCTCTTGCCTTCTTGCGCCTCTTTTAGAATATCCATGGAAGCTAGTCTATCGTGTTCCCCTACTAAGCCCTTATCCCTGACCATTGGGAAATAGAGCTTTCTTATCTCCTGATCTCGAGATAAAAACTTAAAGACCATACCTAAAGCCCTGCTTTCTCCGTCCCTACGTCCTATTGGTGTAAAAATCACATCTGCTTCTTTAATCCTCTCTAGAGCCTTAACTGTAATTAAATCTTCATCTCCAGGACCTACGCCCACTATTGAAATCTTACCAATCATATCCCAATCCTAATTATTTAGAATTTCATCCAAAACTATATCTCGTAATACTCACTAATTTTTTTAATTCTCTCCGGAATCCTTCTTGCCACTTCTGGATTTGAAGCAAGATGGATATGGATATATGAAGCTAATGTGTTTTTAAAATAGATGCCGTCTTTCCCTGCTCTCCCCGTTGAGCCCGATGTTTTATAAGAAAAGTTCAGTTCTGACTTTGGCCTGAGGTCAGAATAATGAAACTCGTGGCCCTTCATTTTATCCCCTGACTTAAATAGACCCACATTTGTTTCTACAAAAACCTCTCTGTAGCCAAGCGCCCTGAGTTTCGGTCTCATAACTGTTTTTATCGGCAAGGCACCGACCATATTAAACTCTCTTTCGTCAACCGTTTCTATCTGCTCACCCAGATACATAAGCCCCCCGCACTCGGCATAAACGGGCTTGCCAGAAATTACAAAACCCTTTATCTGTTCTTTTAGGGTCGAGTTCTTCTGAAGAACATCGGCGTAGATCTCAGGGAACCCCCCACCGATGTAAATCCCATCGAGATTCGAAGGAAGTCTCTCATCCCTCAGGGGCGAAAAAGGAATGATTTCACAACCGTAAAACCTCAAAATATCGATATTGTCCTCATAGTAAAAGGAAAAAGCCTCGTCTCTGGCGAGTCCGATTCTTACCATATTTTCCTTAGGTTTGCCCAGAAAAACCGTTTTCTCATAATCGGGTATATTTGGAGAACCCTTTGCAATATTAACAATGGATTCTAAATCGACATGACTTTCTAAAAGGGCTGCGATCTTTTCAGCCTTATTACCCAGATTAGGTTTCTCTATCGCCGGAATAAGCCCCAGATGGCGCTCCTCAATGGATGCCTCCTCTCTTCTCGGGATTCCACCTAAGACTCGGATTCCAGTTCTCTGCTCGATTCTCTCTCTTACATGATTAAAATGATACTCTCCACCAATTTCGTTAAGGATTACTCCTTCAATTCTCACCTCAGGATCAAATAGCCTAAATCCCAAAACGGTTGCCGCAATGGAGGTCGAACTCCCCCTTAGATTCACAACGAGAATAACAGGGGCTTTTAAAACCCTTGACAAGTGGGCAGTGCTTCCCCTATCATCGGGATAGGCTCCGTCAAAAAGACCCATGACCCCTTCTATTATGGATAAATCGGCCCCGGCTGAATTCCTATCAAAAAGCTCGAGTACCACACTTTCATTCAACATCCACAGATCGAGGTTTCTTCCCTTCCTACCTGTAAAAACCTCATAATACGATGGATCAATGTAATCGGGGCCGGTTTTAAACCCCTGGACCTTAAGCCCTCTCTTTGAGAGGGCTTTCATCAATCCAAGAGTAATTGTCGTTTTGCCAGAGCCGCTTTCTTCACCGGCAATTATGATTCTGGGAGACAAGTTTCTATTCCTCCTTTAGAGAATCTCATATCTGTCGAAGGCAGTTAAAGCCCAGAGGGACATTCTACCGTTTGGCACCCTCCAGTAGGTGAATTATTACGTCATTTGCCACAGGTAAAAGGTAGATAACAATTCCCGCAATTATAATCGCAAATCCAGCGTAACGGAGAAACCGTTTTGAATAGAATCTCTGAAGAACGAAACCAATGGCCATTCCACCGGCCAACACAGCAAAGGCAGAAATAAGACAACCCGCCGAAAAAAGTGGAAACGACCAATTGACGACAGTGTAAGAATCCCTCTCCATTAGGGCATTGCCCTGTATAGTAGCAAACACACCAACAACGATCAAGCTCAGTAAAAACGGTAAAGGCTGGCGGAGAGCCAAAATCGCGCCTAAGACAAGAACCGAAGCTAAAATCCACTGCTCAAGGAACGGTACCGCAATTCCATTCACATTGAGCAGTCCACCGATTAACATAAGAAGACCAAATGCCCCTGGCACAGCCCACAGCGCCTCGCCTCCTAGTTGTACGGCGATCAGGCCAACGCCAAGGGTCACTAGCAGATGGTCAACACCGTGAATTGGCATGGAGAGCCCCTGAATAAATGGCCTGCCAGTCATCCACTCTGCATGATGTGCAAATGCATCAGAGGGCGTTAAAATAAGAAATAGAACGGTAATAAATAAAACAAATGTACTGCCTAAAGTCAGTTTACTAACTGTATTTGTACCATCGAGATTGATCTTCCGGAGCAAATAAAGAAATAAGGCCACTGATGAAAGGTAAACGGAAATTAAAACCAAAAACAGGCAATTAAGTAAAAAATCCACCACTATCTACCTCCTTCGGAATTTTATGAATTATCCTCAGGAGATAAATAGAATCGAGGCATAGACTTCTCGGTGAAAGCTTATCAGGATAGTTGGGGTGAATTATTATGAATAGATTTAAGGGGTCAAGAACCATAGGCCTATCTCCCGAGGCAATTCTTAGGTTTAGGCAGGTCTTCCGGCTTCCGGGCTGAAATTCTCTTACCGCTCTCCACTTTACCAGCCTTCCCAGAGTGGAAGCTTTTCACCCCTCAACTCCAGTGGCCTGAAGCCTTGTACAGAGGCTTCAATCGAAAAGTGGATTTTATACCCAGTTACGGCTGCGGGAACAGCTCAGGATTTTCACCTGATTCCCTTAACCTAACCTTTGATTACTATAATAACAACCTTCTCAATGA
>CAYMEO010000036.1:0-25460 GCA_964389705.1 uncultured Spirochaetia bacterium | reverse complement strand
TACTTGTTTCCCTCTCATTTAAATCAATTAAAAATGATGTTTGCAACAGAGCATCATCAGATAATTATTTTAGTCATGAAATCAGATGATTTGTTCAATTCTTTCTAATAGGTCTTTGCTGATTTTACCACAATAGACTTCCTCTACAGGGCCACGCATCTTTATTGACCAGTCTTCTTTAATCTCGACCTGTATTTCTCCGCCTGGCATAGAAACGGTTACATATCTGTCTGTAAAACCATTTTTCATACAAGCAGCCGCCACCGCACACGAGCTACTTCCTGAGGCAAGTGTATATCCGGCTCCCCTTTCCCATATAAGGATGTTCACTCTATCCTTTGAGGCAACTTTAGCGAACTGGACATTGGTGCGATTGGGAAAAATAGGATGTGTTTCAAGTATAGGACCCAGTTTTCGGGCATAGCCTTCATCGAGTTCTTCAACAAAAACCACACAGTGTGGATTTCCAACTGAGACGGCTGTAAATTTGAGTATCTCACTGTTTATTCTAATCTCTTCTCCAACTACTTCTCTATCGGCTCCTTCAACCGGAATCAAGCTGCTCCGAAAAGTGGCTATTCCCATATCCACTGTGACATATGCTACCCTGCCATCTTTTATCTCTATTTCGACTGTGACGATGCCTCCAGGTGTATCAATGCTGAATGAATCCTTTTTTGTGTATCCGTGCTCATAGAGAAATTTAGCAAAAATCCTCAGTCCATTTCCGCTCTTTTCCGCGGCGCTTCCGTCAGGATTGAAAATCCTAAGACCAAAGTCGGCTCTATCGGATGGCACAAGGAGAAGTATCCCATCCGAACCTATTCCGTAGTTTCTATGGCAGAGAAGTCTTATAATGTCCGGACTGAGTTCAAATGAAATCTCGGCTTTATCCAGAACGAAGTAATCATTTCCCAATCCATGAGATTTAACAAATCGGTTCATATTGCTCCTTTTTACTGAGGTTTTATTGCCTTTACTAGGACAAGAGGCCATGAGAAGTGGATATCTCCATTTCCTTCGTAAATTTGAAATGCATCCAATATGTGTCTTGGAGCAGAGCGAAATAATAAGAGTAGCTCTTTTTTTACTTTCTCACTGCATCCCCCAGTTTTTGTCCAGTCTGAAAAATTCAGATATGTTCTGCACAGCTCAGTATCCATTTTTTCGATGACCATTCCGGATTCCTCAATCAAGCCTTTCCATACACTTGGAAGGTAATTTGTTACATGGGAAGGATCTCTTAATTTTTCAATGTGGTTATGCCATCTGTTTATCTCCCTATCCTCAGGAGAGCACGAATCTACCAAGAGGAATCTCCCACCAGGGGCAAGAACCCTTTTTACTTCATTTAGAAAACTCTTTACATCTGCAAAATGATGAGCCGCAATACGGCACGTGACAATATTGAAGGAGTTGTCTTTAAAGGCGAGTCTCTCAGATTCGCCGACCTGAAAGGATATATTTGTAATTCTCCGATCAAGAGCAATAGATTTGGCTTGCTCTATCATCTCTGGTGTAATATCTATGGCGATTATATCCGTCACATAGGAAGCAAAGGCAAAGGCAGTAAATCCCGTACCGGTTGCAATATCGAGTAATGTTTCATCTCCCTTGGGTTCTGCCCAGGAGACCATTACATCGAGTGAATCTCCACTTGAGTGGGGTTTGCTCTTGGCATAATATGGGGCCTGATTTCCAAATTGCCTTTTTATGCACTCTTTAATATGCCTTTCTTGAATCTGGGAATCCTTTTTGAAAATCCGAGACTTTAGGAAAAAAGCCTATAATATTTTTTTTAGAAATTCAAGCAATTGCAGTATGGTTTAAACCACCATTTATGGTGATCAAATCGTTCACTTGGACCTTGCTATCAACCAGTCGGCTACTTTGGGCCAGAGATCTCTTAGGGCCTTGCTACTTACCGAAAGCCCAATGTGCCCGGTAGGATAGATAATCATGTCTTTGTCCTTGCTCGATATTAAATCATTAAGGACCATACTAGATGCCGGAGGTACAAGGTGGTCCTGCTCTGCTATGAGGTTTAGGACTGAGCATTCTATATTCTTTAGGTCAACAACCTTTCCATTAATTCTCAGCTTGTTTTCTACAAGCAGGTTTTCTTGGTAGCAATACTTGATGAATTCTCTAAAAACCTCGCCCGGCACTGGGATATTGTCATTTATCCATTTCTCCATGGCGAGGAAGTTTTCAACAAAATCCTCGTTTTCAATGTTTTCATAAAAACTCATATACTTTGATATAAGGTTTTGCACGGGCTTCATAAGGAGAAATCCTGTTTGAAGAAATTCCGGAGGTACATTTCCATAGGCCTCTACGAACTTATCAACGTCGAAATTAGGTTTATCACCCCACAGGTTTAACATCCCATCGACCTTAAAATCAATCCCCGCAGTCATAAGAACCAGGTTCTTTACGTCTTGTGGATAAAGCGCCGTATACATAACTGACATTGTTCCACCCATGCAGTATCCCATAAGGCTCACTCTATCGGAGCCTGAAATGGCTTTAACCTTTTGTACTACCTTCTTTATATATCGGTTTATATAGTGATCGAGATTAAGGTTTTTATCCTCATCTCCGGGAATTCCCCAGTCTATCATGTATACATCTATCCCCTTCTTAAGGAGCACTTCGACCACACTCTTTCCGGGTTTTAGATCGAGTATATAGGGACGGTTTATCAGTGCAAATATCATAATTAGGGGAACAGGATATGGCCTCTCCGTTACAGGGTGGTAGTGAAGGAGCCTCAGCTTATTTTCTGTAAAGACAACATCGTGGGGGGTTATACCGACCTTGACCTCTGGTGGATTTATAGCCAGCTCTGCACCCTTGATAATCTTCCCTGTTATCCTTTCGGCCTCCTCAACTAGGGACTTCCAGTCTTTCATTTGCCTTTTATAACCTCCTGATATTGTTTTGTAGACCGCGGAATATATATAATATCATCAACGTATCTGAATACAATTATCGTGGTTTAGTAATAACGCTGTTTAGGACAGCCACATTAGAACTCAATGGCTTAAATAAATCACTCAGTCAGTGGCAGATTTTTTAGAAGAAGCCTTTGTTGATGGCTTTAAC
The DNA here is from genome assembly GCA_964389705.1 of uncultured Spirochaetia bacterium. Classification (GTDB taxonomy): domain Bacteria; phylum Desulfobacterota_D; class UBA1144; order Nemesobacterales; family CSP1-2; genus PSLL01. The sequence continues at coordinate 22,352 of CAYMEO010000036.1, read as the reverse complement.
TCATCAATCTTATCCCATAGGTCATTTATTTTTGCCTCAATGTTATTAATTGAGGCTAATACCCTGTCAATGTCGCTCTTTGTGGGAAGGTGCATATTCTTCATGCTCCTTTCCATTACCTCATCGAGGTACTTCTTAAACTCCGAGGATTTTTCAATCGTCTTTCCCATAGTTGCAGCAAAGAGCGGGCTTTTAAGCCATATCTCCAGAGCCTCAGACATAGTTTTTTCCCATACCTCATAAAACTTTTTGTAATAGGCAACCGGGTCGAATCCAGAGGACTTATCTCCTGTCTCGCCTGGGCGGAGAAATGGGCTCTTTGCCCACATATCAATCCCCTCAGACATCGTTTTCTCCCAGGCTTCATAGAACTTTTTATAGAATCCTATATAATCAAACTTTTCTTCGCTCATTTTTGCTTTCTCTCCTTCTTCGGTTTTGACCTCTTATGCCTCGATGTCGGTTTTTCATCGACCTGAAGTTCAGTGATTTTTTCTGATAACTCAATTACTTTGGTCTCTAGCATGTCTAAAGACGTTATTAGCTTATCTATATCATTTTTCGTGGGAAAGTACCTCTGCTTCAGGGTCCGCTCCATGATGTCATGTATGTAATTTTTAAATTCAGCTGATTTTTCAATTGCTTTTTCTGTAGTGCTTGTAAATAGGGGGTTTTTTAACCAGACCTCAAGTGCCCGGGACATAGATTTTTCCCAAGACTCGTACAACTTCTTGAAATAACTAAAGTAATCTAGCTCACTTTCGCCCTTTCTCTCAGTCATTCACACCCTCCGGGATTCTTAAACCACTTTATAATATCCAAGTAGTAATGAGTCTACAAACTATACACTGTACACGCTCCTTTTTTTAGAAGCGTGTACAAATAGTCTACCCGTTGGGTGTGGAATTTAAAGGGCCTTTAGATATTCTTCAAAAACGGAAAAGGCCTTCTCAGCGGTCTTCTGTGTGAGGTTTATTGCCTCTTTTGTAAACCTCTCTGAAGCACTTCTTGCTAGATTTATATACTCCCTCTGAATCTCGGATAAACGGTCAAAGTTTCCATTAAAGACCTTTGAATAGCTGGTGTTCCAGAAACTAAAAACCTCTTTAGGGAGAAACCTCTCAGAAGCGGCCTTTATCTGATCGGCATACTCCTTTTGGGTTGCTAGAAAATAATCAATCTGAGCATTTGCAAACTTCTGATTCTCTTCCCAAATCGAGAGGGCTATCTTGAGATTAGAAAGATAATTGTCCTTTACTAGACCGCTAAGATCCTTAAAGACCTCAGTAAAATCAGCAACTTTTACCTCTTCCTTCTCTTTTCTCTCTGCCATAATAAATCTACCTCCTATAATTTTTTGTTTTATTTAAATATAATGCAAATAATAGACCATGTCAAGAGTTATTTCGCAATTGCGAAAAATAATTATTATAAATCTTCTAATAAATATAGTCACTTATAAAAATTCAATTTTTATTGTGTGGCGTTAGCTAAGAAAAACGGCTACGGTTTTCGATCTGCGCCAAATATATACGAGGAAGAAACGGTTAGATAAAGGCCTTAGAATCCCGCAGGTTTTTCTCTACCTGCTCCTATTTTAATACGACCAGCAGAGCCTTGAGATTTCCTTCCAATCCCCTTTATGGACATGGACGCAGAAGCTCTCTCCTAGGTTGGCCTTTCCTTTTGCAATTACATCGCTTGCAATGTCTTCTGCCTTGTTCTTGTCTGCTCCTGAGGCCTGAACCCAGAGGTCTACGTGGGATTTCCACTTTGCGTCTTCAACACCGGATACCGTGCCTTTAAGCGATTCGGCAAACCGCAACTGTAGTTTTGTGGGTGTGAAATCTTCGGCACCAAAACCTATCTGATAAAAAGCAGTAATAGATGTTATTAAAATTGCTACCTTTATGAATGAACGTATCATTTTGTTTTCCTCCTTTATTGATTTAGAGAATTAGGGGGTTCTATGACATCTGTTCCCTTTGGCACTTTAAATTTAAATAGTGAATCAGGGATTCCCTTATTGATTTCCATATCCTCTAATTTAACCTTAGTTACGTTTCCATATGGATCATAAAGATATATGTCCCTTACAAACATGGTTTTTCTATCAACTGCTATTGTTACCTTGTCGTATTGCTCATCGCCTTTTTTTGGAGTCAGATCAATTAAATAGTTTCCATCCTCATCAATGGATTTGGATTTAGAAAACTGGGCATTAAATTGTTCTTTCAGATTCCCAAGCCCTAGAAGAAATGTATTTGTCGTACGCGTATCTATAACCTTTTCGAGCGGAGATTTGATGACCTGCTTCTCATCATAGTTATAAAGCCATATTGTGCTTCCATCAGATATTATCTGGTCTTTAGAAGGCTTGTAGTAATTCCATCTCATCTTTCCTGGCTTTTTAAACCAGACCTCTCCTTGTGCTTTTTGAACCTTATTTAGTGCCTTTACCGCTGCTTCCTGAGTGAATTTCGAATGAAAGTCCTCTATCTTCTCATACTTGAACTGAACCTCATCCAATATTTCATCGAGCCTTTTGTCTGGCCCTGTTTGACCCCAAACTGTGGCTGAGAGCGATAGAAAAAAGATGAAACTAAAAATGGTAGATGATCTTCTCAATTCCTTTGCCTCTGATTTACTTGATCTAAATTTATAAATACCTCTCTTGGTTTTCCTGCAACCTCCTGAGGGCCTACGATGCCTTCCTTTTCCATAATCTCAACAATCCGCGCGGCTCTATTATAGCCGATCTTGAGCTTTCTCTGAATCATTGATATTGACGCCTGGCGTGTTTCCGCAACTATCCTGAGTGCCTCATAGTAGAGCTCGTCTTTTTCTTCTTCGACGTCTTTGGAGCTATCTGTTTCTTCTATCCTTGTAATATCCTGGTTGTACTGAGGTGCACCTTGAGACTTTAAAAACTCTGCAATTCTCTCCCTCTCTTCATCCGATATTAATGCGCTCTGTATTCTTATCAGTTTTGATGTTCCGGGTGGAAGAAATAGCATATCTCCCTTTCCGAGGAGTTGCTCTGCGCCAGTTGTATCGAGGATTATACGGGAATCAATTCGAGATGACACAAGGAATGAAATCCTTGCGGGAAAATTGGCTTTAATCAGTCCTGCAACTACATCTACAGATGGCCTCTGTGTGGCGACTATTAAATGAATCCCCGATGCGCGGGCCATCTGTGAGAGTCGTGTAATTGACTCTTCAACCTCACGGGGGGCGACCATCATTAAATCTGCAAGCTCATCTATTACTATTACTATGTATGGGAGCCACTTCTGCCACTTGTCTTGAGAATCCAATTTTTCAATTCCCTTGTTGTAGCTCTCTATATCTCTTACGCCCTCTTCGGACATGAGTCTGTACCTTTCTTCCATCTCTCTTACCGCCCACCTAAGTGCTGCCGCGGACTCTTTTGGATTTATAACCACTGGATGAAGCAGGTGAGGAATATCCTCGTATATCGAGAGCTCAAGCATCTTGGGATCAATCATGATGAACTTTAGTTCATAAGGGGTTGCTTTATAAAGCATACTTGCTATAACAGAATGGAGAAGAACGCTTTTGCCTGAGCCAGTAGTGCCTGCAATCATAAGGTGTGGTGCCTTTCTCAAATCCATGTAGAATGGTTTTCCAGAGATGTCCTTTCCGAGGGCAAGTGTAAGGATTGATTTGCTGTTGTGGAATTCTCTATCTTCGAGGAGTTCTCTGAGCACAACCGTCTCTCTTCTTGGATTTGGAACCTCGATTCCAATAACGTCTTTTCCGGGGATAGGGGCGATTATCCTCACGCTAAGAGCACTGAGCCCCATTGCCAAGTCGCCCGTGAGTGAAGCGATTTTATTAATCTTAATTCCAGGAGCGGGCTTATATTCAAACATTGTAATTACTGGACCCGGCCTGATTTCTGTAACCTTTCCCGAAATCCCAAAATCGGAGAGCTTCTCCTCAATCAGTTTTGCCTTTTCATATGCGGCGTCTTTATCAAATTTTATTTCAGAGTCCTTTTTCGGGTCAAGTAAATCAATAGGAGGAAGTTTAAAATTTGCCCGCCTGATTGCTTTAGGTACAGATTTCTCAGGGGATTTCTCTCTGGGCTCCTCAACTATAATCTGTGGGAGATTTGTATCCTTAAACTCGGGTTTGGATGTCGTTTCTTCTTTAGCAGTGGTCAGTGTAGGTCTTTCCTCTTTTTGTTTTTGTATAGGTATTTGCCTAGTCTGAATTGCTGGTTTTAAGAAGAGATCATATAAGGCTTCGATTACCCTTTCCCCTTGGCGAAGTGTTAGATTCCATACGAGGCTGATTCCATCTGTAACAAACAAGATAACTTTTCCCATCTCGCTTAAAATATGAGATAGAGTAACATTCGACATTATTATTAAACTTATAAGTAGGAAGATAGTTACAACTATATACGAGCCGATTGCACCTGCAATTCCGCTAAGTACAGTGGAAAGAAGACTACCGAGCCACCCGCCTGCTGGCTTGTAACCAAGGAGCTCTCTTTTTTTAAAGATCAGCCCAAGGATCGTAGTTGAACCAAACAGAAAGATAAAAGCCGAGAGTGCCTTTTGATAGAGCCTACTTCCTGCCCTGTTTGTGAAAACGATAGCGGCGGTATAGAACATGACTATCGGGATTATAAAAGAACAAAGGCCGAATGTGTTTCCGAGTATATCGGATATAAAAACCCCGATTGTCCCCATAGCACCCCTTACACTAAGCCCTGACTTAGAGCTATAAAACAGGAGACTGAGTGAGGAAAAAACCCCAATAGTGAATAACACTGCGGCAATTATCTCCCTTGGTACATAATCCGATGATTCTTCTAGGCGGCTTTTTCTTTTAGGCATTTCTACCTAATTTTAATGGTCTTATGCATAAAGTTCTACTAATCATAGAAGCGTTTATCAAAAAATAGCGGAATTGGGTGGAGTTGTCAAATTGATTTCGAAATCCATCTACCTCCTATCAGCACCAATGGCCTCACCTATGTGTTGGTATCCGTCTTTTGTAAGTAGCTCAAGTATCTCTTCTTTCATCTTCCTGACCAGAGACGGCCCGTGGAATACAAGTGCTGTATAAATCTGAACTAAGGATGCTCCGGCTTTGATTCTCCTGTATGCCTCGGCTCCTGAATCTATACCACCAACGCTAATCAGTAGGGTTCTTCCATAGAGCTTCTTAGCAATTGCATCAAAAATATGAAAACTCCTATCTTGGATAGCCCTTCCACTTATTCCGCCGATTCTTTTGGCGTTTGAAAGGAGCGTGTAATCTACGCTTGTATTTGTAGCAATAATTCCAGCTGCCCCATTTTCTACGGCGGCTGCGCATAAATCAACTGCCCTGGAAGCCTCCATATCTGGAGAGATTTTTATTAAAATGGGCTTCTGAGTTACTTCTTTTGCCGTGTTGAGGAGCGTTCTTATAAAGACCTCATTTTGGAGGTCCCTTAAACCAGGCGTGTTGGGAGAAGATACATTTATGGCCATATAGTCGCATAGGTCCTTAAACCACCCAATTAGATTCATATAATCCTCAATTGCTTTTTCCTGAGGGGTTGTTTTATTTTTTCCTATGTTTATGCCAATAGGTAGGGAAAAGGGATAGATTTTGCGAAGTCTTTCTCGTATTGCCGACATTCCATCGTTATTAAAACCCATTGCATTCTCTAAGCTCTCCTGTTCGGGGAATCTAAAGAGCCTAGGCTTCTGGTTTCCCTCTTGAGGCTTTGGTGTTACGGTACCAATCTCTATAAAACCGAATCCAAGCGCGGTCATTCCTTCAATCATATTCCCGTTTTTATCAAAACCCGCAGCTAATCCTACAGGGTTTAGGAAATCTCTACCAAAGATATTTTGCTTTAGCCTATCGCTTGCAATGGAGTTTTTTTTCTTTATAAGATTCAGGCAAATAGGCAGGTGCTTTAGGGTTCTTAAACCCAACTCCGTCATTTTATGCGCGGATTCGGGATCTAATTTGAAAAGGAATTTTTTTATTAGAGTTTGATAATCAAACATTCTGCTCGGATTATATCAATTTTCGGCTTCTATAAAAACATTACTAGGTGAAGTTCTAAAAATCCAAAAGGGAGAGGTTGAATGGTTGCAACGAGGAGATAAGGTGCGCACATATGACAATTACCCGAAAGGGTAAGCAACTAAAAATGGCTGGGGGACTAGGATTCGAACCTAGATTAATGGGTCCAGAGCCCATCGTCCTGCCATTAGACGATCCCCCAACGTAGATATTTTAGTATTGATAATAATCCTCATAGAGTCAAGTTCCCCTCTTTCCTAAATTGAATCTATTTGATAGAATGATTTTAGATGAAGCTAATATGTTGGGGGTGACATTAAATGCCTGCGATAGTTATGACTGTAAAGGCTCGAACAAAAGACGAACTCAAAAAGAGGGCTGAGGAAAAGATCAGGGAGGCTGCGAAAAAGGGGTTTCAGTATGTGAGACAAGGCTATAGCGATAATAGGGTAAAGAAGGTAAAAGGGGGTTACGAAATCGAGTTGTGGGTACATTATTAGAAGTAGAATTCTACAGATGGCAAAGGTAAATTTAGAGACATTTAAGAATCAGTACCGGGGTAGAGAGTATGAGATCGAAATAACCTGCCCTGAGTTTACGTGTTTATGTCCGAGGACTGGGCAACCCGATTTTGCCGTAATAAAGATTAAATACGTGCCCGATGAGCTCTGCATAGAGCTAAGGTCTCTTAAGCTCTATATGTTTTCATATCGAAATTTGGGGGAGTTTCATGAGCATGTGACTAATAGAATCCTCGATGACATAGTTGAGGCGTGTAGACCAATAAGGGCAGAAGTAATAGGGGATTTCAATGTAAGGGGTGGTATTAAAACAATTGTGAGGGCAACTTATCCCGATAAGAGGTAAAAATAAATTAGCTGCAAGATGGATAATAGGAAGCCCAGTTTTTCAGTTATTAATATGGGCAATAACTAAATGGATAGGTTGAACTCTCATTGATTATTTATTGGGGGATTGAGTCTTCTGAGGGAATTGATTCTAAAGGCTCAGATAATTATTACTTCCATTCTTATCACCTCTATTGTCTGTGTTGCAGTAGCTGCGCCGTATATATCTCCTTATAAGTTTGATGAGATGGATTTTGGAAATACACTTAGTTCTCCAACTAAAAAACACCCAATGGGAACGGATGAAGAAGGGAGAGATATTCTCAGCAGAGTCATATATGGGGCCAGGGTCTCAATAGCGGTTGCTATTGGAACTGCACTTATGGCGTTTTTTATCGGAACCGCTTACGGGGCTGTTTCAGGCTACTTTGGAGGGAAAGCCGATGAGCTAATGATGAGGGTGGTTGACGTTTTCTATTCTCTTCCGGATCTACTTCTTATCGTCCTCATAACCCTGATTGTCGGAAAGGGGATCGAGGGTATAGTGATTTCTCTTGGACTTACTGCGTGGATGCGTGTTGCAAGGGTTGTAAGGGGAAGTGTTATGCAGATAAAAACCATGGCTTTTATTGAATCGGCAAGAAGTCTAGGGGCTTCGCATCTTAGAATTTTTACGTTCCACCTTTTTCCAAATATTCTAAGTCCCCTTATTGTGACCATTACCTTTTCGATTCCTTATGCTATATTGGCTGAATCCACTCTGAGTTTCCTTGGGCTTGGGATATCGCCACCTCAAGCAAGCTGGGGAACACTTGCAAGCACAGGCTGGCAGGGGATGAGGACATTCCCTCATCTTATAGTCTTTCCTAGCATTGCGATATTTGTCACTGCTCTTTCATTTAATCTCTTTGGAGAAGGACTCAGGGATATTCTCGATCCGAAAAGAGGGGGGAGGTAAAGAATTAGAATAAATGGGAATATGAATTTGAAAAACTTGTTTATCGCTCTCGGAATCTTAGCATCTATTTTCATTTTCAACTCATCGGCTATATCCGAGATAGATTGTCAGAGTCTGATTAGTGAGTCTGTTGGGAAGAGTTCTAATGAAATGCCCTTATTTAGGGGTGCACATTCCATTATTCAGGGGGAACCTAAGGAAAAATATAGAAAGGGGTATTGTTACATAAAGCTTGAGATGTTTAGCGAAGGTCTCGCTTTACTAAACGGTCTCGAAAATGAACTCAATCTAATACCGGATTATGTCCTTTACTATCGCGCGATTGCAGAAAGGGGATTAGGAAATACAACAAGCGCAGCGCAGGATTTCTATAGGATTTTAGTCAATTATCCAGAGAGTGCACTGAGAAAAAAAGCCCTTATCAGCCTTGGCAGTATCTACTATGATTCTGGGGATTATGAAAGAGCAGAAAAGACCTTCGGTATAGTTTATGATCAGGAGGATCAACCCTCGGCTCGCGCCCTTGCTCTATATAGGATTGCAGGGTCTCTAGAAGGGGAGAAGAAATTTGCGGAGGCCCTGAGTGCATATAAAAAACTCTGGCTAGATTTTCCTGAGTCCGAATTTGCAGATGCTGCTCTTAGAAAGTGTCTTGAGATCAGTCAAAAAGGGGCTATTCCATTTGGGATAAATGACTCCGACTATATAAAGAGAGCCGAGAGGCTTTTTAAACTCTCGAAATGGAGGGCTGCTCTTGAGAATTTTGATAAGGTTTTAGAAAAAACTGATAATGTTAGGCTTAAGATAGCCATATCGAAGTATCGCTTGGGTTTACTGGATGAAGCCTCAAACATTTTGACTCAGATTAATAGCCCGGAATCACTTTACTGGATGTCAAAGATCAGCATTAAGTTCGGGCGCGACAAAGAGGCTGCAGAGACCCTATCTCAAATTCCTGTGTTTTATCCTCAAAGCCAGATAGCCCCTCAGGCACTCTACGAGGCCGCGAGGCTCTATCAGTCTAACTCCAACTTCGATAGGGCCTTGGAGCTTTACGATTTGCTCCTCAGAAATTATCCAAAAAGCGAATTTGCTCAAGATGCTGTCTGGAACCTTGGATGGATTCACTATAGAAATAAAGAGTATACCGAGGCGCAGGTAACTTTCTCTTCTATTAATACTCCTCAATCTCTATACTGGAAGGCTCGAACACTCGAAAAAGAGGGAAAAGGTCAAGAGGCACTGTCCATTTATGAGAACCTAGCCCATATGTCTGCTCCCTCTTACTACTCTTATTTGGCGAGGAAAAAGGTAGGCCCTGTTGAGAGCCCAAGTGCATATGTCGTTTCTGTTACGAAAGATGATTTCACTAAGGGGAGTGTGGGAGAAGATAAAGCCGAGTTTTTGATTGAACTCGGAATATTCGAAGACGCTATACTGGAAATAAAGGAAATGGAGAAAAGGGCAAAAACCCAGAATGACCTACTCCATGTAAGTAGACTCTACAGTAAGATAAACGATTTTTACGACTCAATAAAGATAGCTGATAAACTCAATGTCTCTCAGGCTACTAAACTCTCTTATCCTATATATCTTGATGGCCTTGTAAGGGAGTTTTCAAATAGATACGGTGTAGATGAGTTTTTAATTTATTCTATAATCCGTGAAGAGAGCCGTTTCCAGAAAGATGCCGTTTCTGTTTCCGGAGCTATTGGCCTTATGCAGCTTATTCCAAGCACAGGGAAGGGTACGGCAGAGAAATTGGGAATAAAGGGGTATAAAACCGATATGCTTTATATTCCGGACGTCAATATTCAACTAGGGACTGCCTACTTTAAAGAGGTATTAGAGGAGTTCGATGGGAATATTGTATTTGCCCTTGCAAGCTATAACGGTGGTCCAAACAATGTAGCAAGGTGGATTGCAAAACTAGGGAATTTAGATCCGGATGAATTTGTTGAAGAGATTCCTTATGCAGAAACGAGAAATTACGTAAAAAAGGTTCTAAAGAGCTATAGTGTCTATGAAGGTATATATAATAGCCGAGCGAATTAGTGGGTGCCCCATATAAGTTGGTACAAAAAACAAAAATTTCCCTTTGGTCGACGTCTCTTGTATTGGCTGGTTATAGCGATGGATATTGTGAACCTAATTAATAATGCCTTTATCAAGACCTAACCAATTTAGTTTATTCGTCTAAGGATAAGCAATAGTCATGGTATAGAGTTTACTTTAGAGCCTTCTGAATTGAATCAAGCAAAATTTATTAATAAGTAGAAGGGCGATTTGCTTCCTGTTTTCTCCTCCACGGACTTCAATATGGAATTTCGTGTGATAGTCAGACAGTACACTAATAGGCTTTTAGGAAGAGGGTGGTGGAGTTGAGGCATCTTCTGAATAGATTTCTACATCCTTTGAGGCCACCCTTTTGGGGTCTGATTTTGCAGAGATTGTGAAGAATGCCCTTTCAGATGGCTGGAGCGTTCTTTGTGGATCTTCTCCAAGGACTGGTGTGGAGGTAGCTTCTATAATTTTTCCATTGCTGTCTTTTAGAATCATAACAACATAAATTGACCTAACTGTTTTATCTGAGGAGTTAACCACAACGCCATTGAACTCAAGCTTTCCATCCTTGTTTATGCTCTCAAGTATGGGTCCGTCTAGGGTCACAGAACCAGTTTGGTTTGGGTCTCCACATGACCAAAACAGCGAGGGAAATATTAGTAGAAATAAGATAAAAAATTTTTTCATTTCTTCCTTTTCTCTACGAGTTCAGAGATTGAAATTACTTTCTTACTACTATCTCCCGGTCTTTTAATTGGTTCTCCACTGCCTTCATGATCGCTGATTATATCACCGAGAACTTTGTGCATAATCTTAAGAGCACCTATAGAGTGTTCCTTTAGGTATCCCTTCTCAAATATAACTTCTTTTCTCTTCCTTAGAAGGAGGTAAAAAATAAAAGCCTGATTATTGAGAACCACCAGTACAGCCGCATAAAAAAGAAAATTGTCCGAGAGTACCTTCTCCATTATAGCATGTGTATCAGATTCAATTTTGACAATTCCAAACGGCTCGGTCTGACCCTGAAGTGCAAAGGGAACAGAAACTGAAATGACCCCGTCATGATTTCCTACAGAGTATCCCTTTTTGGGATAGAAATCATCCTTAAAATCATCAGGTGCCTTTGTCTTCTCTATGTCTCTTTTTAAAACGACACTGAAAAACTTTGGTGCTATTTCAAATGTGTTAAAGAGTTTTTTCCTTCCGAGCCTCTCATCAAGGAATAAGAAGAACTCATCACTTGTTCCGTCTTTTCTACGTGAGAAGAAGCTTCCTGCTTGCTCTCCTATAGTTTCAGCAATGGCTTTGGTTTTATTTACTATATCTACCTTTGCTTTATCAAATTGAAAAAGAAACACAAGCCCTACGAAGGCAATAATGCAGAGTTCTATTCCAAGGGCTGCGGCTATAGTTGCTAATTTATTTTTTAAGCGCATTTCATAAACTCTTCGAGAATCTCCTGGACGCCTTCGTCTTGAAAGCGTCTAAGGAGCATATAGACCATTCCTCCAAAATCACGCCTCGTATCTTCATCAAGGCTTCTATATAGCTTTATAAGCGTTCTTTCTACCTCTGTAAGAACCTCAAAATCGTTCTCTGAGATTCCTTCTCTTTCCATAAATCTCGCCAGTCTTTCTTTCTTAGCAACGTTCCATAGTTCGTCGATTGGTATCTCTAGAATTTCGGCTATTTGCTGACATCTCTCTAATGACGGGGCATCGACCTTTCCTGTCTCAAGCTGATGTATAAACACGCTCGATACATTAAGGGCCCGTGCTAGGTCTTCTTGAGTTATATTCTTCTGTCTTCTCTTGTTTTTCAAGTAATCTCCAAATCTCATCTTTTAACCTCCAGAGAACCGGGTTTCTTTGAATTAAGATACTACAGATATTGTGCTAATTTTATACCAACTCTACAAAATGGCAAGCGGTATTTTAATAAAAAGATAAAGAACCGTGTAGGCGCTTGTAATTGGCAAAGAAAGGTCTAGATTAAACACAACTAAGGTGCCCGGAGACGGAATCGAACCGCCGACACAAGGATTTTCAGTCCTCTGCTCTACCGACTGAGCTATCCGGGCTGTTAATATCATATGAATATTCTTTCTTGTTGCCTTCCGAATGAGTAAGTATGATTCTACCTAACCCTTTGTGCCCATGCAAGAGAGGAAGGGCGGTTAATTGCAGGGCTTTCGATAGGGATAATTTCAATATGTCTGAGAATACTATTTCGATAGACTCAGAAGGGTGATTTCTGCATCACCCCCTACAGTTAATGAAATCTTAGAGTATTTATTGTGGTTGTAAGACGGTTCTATCCAAACAGAAGAAATTTTAGACCTCCTGGTCTAGTTCTTCTAAACCCTCTTCAATCTCTGCCTCTGTTCCAATACCGTCTTTACTACCTGAATTTATCTTTTTCTGGAGCATTACAATATTGAGTTCTTCCTTTATTATGTTTTGTATACGTTTCATACAATTGAGGCACACAAGGGGAGAACTAAACGTGTTACTAAGACCAAGCTCACCTTTGGTTAGATTCCTTTCCCCTTCTAGATAAATGACATCGGTTTTGTTGCCACAACATCCACAGACTGCAGACTTTATAGAGAACCATACCTCTTCTTTGCGGAGTACCTTTTTCAATTTCTTGCCCTCCTTATGTTTTGCCATAATAATTTAGCAATCTTTATGCCAGAAGAGAGGTGCAATAATTTTGAGTGCTTGCTATGCCTTATGTATTCTAATTCCATAGAAATATGACAATTTTTGTCAGTTTAGTTTGATTTTGGTATTTTCCATCCAGACTCTTGACAAGAATTTACAAGAGGAGTATTTTTTGGACTAAGCTCTAATTATAATTTACCTTCTAACCGAAAAGGCAAACCGTTATAACGGGGCGCAAAACCGACGGCCTGAAGGTTCAAGGAACTTTGAGGTGGCAGGGTTGCCGAAGTTAGAGATTAAAAAAATCCTACCGAACCGCAGACTCTTCCATGTAGAGAAGCTAAGTAGTTTTTTTCATTTGATAGTTCTGTTAAAGCAGAGTGGCGCTACTAAATACCTTAGGGGCATCATTAGAGTTATTGCTGGGATAAGTTACAAAGACTCTTTAAAGATGTTTGACTTGAGTTTAAAAAACATTTAGACAATAGCGTTAATAGAATATAGGTACGGGGGGAGAGATTTGCTTTTTGGAAAAAGAGATATCATTGGACTTGATATAGGATCAAGTGCGATAAAACTTGCGGAGATAAAAGAGACCCGAAAGGGGTTTCAGTTAAAGAACATAGGTGAGGCTATTATCCCTCCTGAGGCTATAGTCAACAAGATTATAATCAATTCAGATGCCGTAGTAGAGGCTGTTTCTTCATTAGTGGAGAACTTGGGAATAAAGACCAAAGATGCGGCAATCTCTATCTCGGGACATTCTGTGATTATAAAGAAGGTGAGCCTACCACAAATGAGCCAAAGGGAATTGCGGGAGGCCATACCCTGGGAGATTGAGCAATATATACCGCATAGTGTCAATGAAGTAAATTATGATTTTCAGATTCTTCCTGGAGAAAGCCCTGAAGGGAACATGGACGTGCTAATTGTCGCGGCTAAAAAGGATATAGCTAACGACTACATAGCTGTTGCAAATGATGCTGGGCTGAACCCGGTAGTGGTAGATGTTGATGTTTTCGCGCTTGAGAATATGTATGAAGTAAACTATTCAAATTCAAATGAGATTGTGGCCTTAATTAACATTGGAGCCTCCGTGACAAATATAAATATCTTAAAAGACGGGGTTTCGATCTTTGCAAGAGACATAACTGTAGGGGGAAAACAGTTTACTGAGTGGATACAAAAGGAGTTTGACTTGAGCTATGAAGAAGCTGAGAAAAAGAAGTGTTCTCTAGGGGTAAACACGTCTGCGCCTGAGCTTGATAGGATAACTCTCGATTTTACGGACTTGATTTGTGGTGAGATAAAGAGAACATTGGATTTTTTCTCTACCACTATGGCATCCAGAGAAACAGTGCACAAAATCATACTTGGGGGCGGTTCTTCAAAGATTCCGCATATACAAGAGATGCTCCAGGATAAGAGTGGGGCTGTGGTGGAAATGGTTAATCCTTTTAAGAATGTTCTATATAGTGAGAGAGATTTCGATCCTGAATATATTCTCGATATAGCTCCCAAGATGGCTGTGGTTGTGGGACTTGCCCTTAGGAGAGACGGCAGATGATAAGGATAAATCTCCTCTCCGCAAAGGAAGAGAAAAAAAGGGTAAGGGGTCTTAATGACATTATCATAGGCCTTCTTGCGATAATTGCCGTCATTGCCGTCATTGTGGCTATAGATCTAGTTCAATCTAAGAGGATAAGGGATACAAACAATGAGATTGCTGAGGTAAAAAAAAGGATTAATTCATTAGAAGTAATAAAGAATAAGGTCGAGCAATTTAAATCTAAGAACAAAGAACTCCAAGAGAAGGTCAAAGTCATATCTGTACTTGAGGAAAACCGTACCGGACCTCTATTTATTATGGATGCCCTTGGACAGGCCATTCCCAATAAGGCCTGGGTTGATAGATTCTCTGAGACGAACAATATGGCCCAAATTGAGGGAACGGCCTGGGATGAGCTTACGATCTCGGATTTTATGAAAAGGCTCCAATCTTCTCCTTACTTCCAAGATGTTGATCTTGCTGTTATTAATACAAAAGAGGTACAGCAGCTTTCTCTTAAGACTTTTGTGATTCAGTCAAGATTAAACTACTCGGGGAGGGTTAAAACGGAAGAGAAATCTACAGGAAAGGAAAAATTGAACCAAAAGGCTGAGAGGTGAAGATGGCTATTATTGAAAATATGGCCGAGTTCTTAGATCGGCAGTCGGTTTATGTCAAACTTGTCATTCTGTTGGTAATAATTCTATTTATATGCGGCGTGTATTGGTATTTTTTCTGGTCACCAAAATCCGATGAGTTAACCAATGCCAGAAATGAGCTTCAAAAAGAACGAACCAAATTAAATGAATATGAAAATATAGCCAGAGAGCTCCCTAGGTTTGAGCAGGAGTTTAATAAGCTCGATAGAGAATTTAAAGAGGCTGCGAGTAAACTCCCCGAAGAGAAGGAGATTCCCAGTTTGATTGACAGCATTTATGCTGCGGTATCGGCTTCGGGTCTAGAATCAAATACGTTTGCCCCTAAGCCGGAGGTGAAAAAGGATATATATGCTGAAATTCCCATAGACATGAAGGTCTATGGCTCTTACTATGACCTTGCGGGCTTCTTTGATAGAGTTTCTAAGCTTTCTAGAATCGTAAACATCAGGGATCTTAACTTGACCCAGGAGAAAAGAAAAAGCAGAGGCGATAAAATTATTCTCGATGCCTCCTTTACTGCCGTCACTTTTAGGTTGCTTCCTTATACTCCACCACAACAACCAGCAAAAACAGGAGCTCAAAATAATAATGTGGAGCTTGAATGAAAAAGAGGAGGATGGACATGACCAAGGGAATTACAATTCTATTTTTAGTAATCCCCTTATGGTTTGCGGATATTCGAGCTGAGGAAACTCAGAAGAACAATATTACTAATATTGCGCCTCAGGCGGAGTCCACATATAGCGCTACAGGAAAGCGCGATCCATTTAAGCCATTCATTAAAATAATTGAAACAAAAGAAGTAGAACCACAGTTGAGTAAATCGCTTCCGCCGATTAAGAGGTATTCACTCGAACAATTTAGGCTGGTTGGGATTATATCCATGGGACAGCGGCCTAAAGCTATGATTGTTGATCCTGAGAAGAATACCTATGTTCTTGGAATAGGGGATGAGATAGGAAACAGGCAGGGAAAGATCATTGAGGTTAGGGATAATGGCATATTGGTTGAGGAGAAGAGGTATTTTGAGGATGTGTTCGGTCAAAAAAGGGTTGAGATTAAGAAATCATCTCTAGCATTTAAGGAAGAATAGACAATGCAACATTTCTCCCTGTGCTGCCTTCACAGTCAGGGCTTGATTCTCATAAATCTGATAATTGTTTATTAAGATAATAAATGGAATAATACGATCTTTCAACCCGATTCACTTCTTGCGCGGCCTATATAAGATCGGTCGGGCGCGTGTAACACAAGGAGGGGAGTGGATACTAAACTAAGGAGGAAATGGTAGGATGAAACTTACCTCAAAGCTGTTTTTTATCGGTGTTTTTCTGTTTGGATTCACTCACTTCTCAAGCCCCCAGACAAGCGGATTTGTCAATTATAAAAGTACAGAGAATGGATTACTCATCAGAGAAAATATAGTGAGAATGGCTGAGGAGGAACCCTCTAATAACTCCCAGGAAACTCAAACGGTTAAGTCTCAACCCCTTACTCCCAATTCATCTGTTTTTGATGAAAGTACCCCAGAAGAATTTGAGAAGGTCAATTCTAATACTCAGTCAACCCAGACGGTTCAACCGTCATCCGCTTCATCTTCTCAGACAGCCCAACCATTAACCACTCAAACTCCTACTTCCAATTTACCTGCTGCTGTAGGATCAAACACAGTAGAGAGCGTTGGTTTTGAGATTAAAGACGGAGTCGGAGTTGTAACTATAAAGACATCGGCTCCCGTAAGGTATGAAGAGCTTCCTAAGGAAGAAAGGAGGTTCAGCATAAAGATCAGAGACGTAACACTTCCCGATGAATTTCAGGTCGCACGCGATGTAGGTGATTTTGACAGCCCCATCAGTTTTATATCCTCTTTTAGGGATCCGGCTAGACCGAGTGATGTAATAATCATAGTGGAGCTTAAAAAGGAGGCTCCTAAAGATACCTCTGTCGAGCTTAAGCAGGAAGGAAATTTAATTACAGCAAAATTCGGAAAACCTAAGAAATCTGAAAAATTAACCGAAGAGGAGGCGCAGGCCCAACAACCACAGAAAGAGGCTCCTCTGTATGCCTTTGATTTTCGAATTACAGCTACCCCGGGTGCAAAAAAGGCCTATCGTGGGCAATTAGTGTCTTTTGATTTCAAAGACGCTGATATAAGGGATGTACTCAGGGTTCTTGCAGACGTAAGCGGATTTAATTTTGTGGTTTCCCAGGATGTAAAAGGGACAGTTACACTGAAGCTCACAAATGTCCCTTGGGATCAGGCACTCGATGTGGTACTTGAAGACGCAGGGCTCGGTGCGCTTGTAGAGGGCAATGTAATCAAGATTGCCCCTCTTAGGACACTTCAGGCAAGGCAGAACGAGATTCAACAGGCGGCTTCCTCAAAGGAGCAGCTTGAACCGCTTGTTACAAAACAGATTTTTATAAATTATGCTACAGGTGAGGAGTTAAAACCACTTATAGAACCCATACTCAGCAAAAGGGGTGAACTCAAGATTGATACGCGTACAAACAGCATACTAGTTACGGATACAGAGCCTAGAGTCGCAAAGATCGAGGAGCTTGCCAAGAGCCTTGATACGAGAACCCCACAGGTTTTAATAGAGTCACGTATTGTTCAAGCAACGCTTGATTTCACCCGCCAGCTCGGCGTTCAGTTTGGAACAAATTACAAGGCATCTGCAGCTACTGGAAATCCAACAGGCGCATTCTTTCCGTCGAGTATTCAAGTGGGCGGCGTTGGCGTGGGAAGTCCAGGGCCATTTGGAAACATAGGGCAGAACTTCATAGTAGATCTGCCTGCTGCAGTTGGCACAGGGGCAGGCGGGGCATTGGGAATAGTTCTTGGAAGCCTTACCGGGGCCTTTGATCTGGATATAAGGCTCTCGGCGCTTGAAAATAGAGGAGACGGAAGGATTCTTTCATCCCCCAGGGTATTAACTCTTGATAATCAGGCTGCAAGGATAGAGCAGGGCGTTTCAATTCCGTTTCTCAGTGTCTCTGCCGCTGGTACTCAGACACAGTTTGTAGATGCGACGCTGAGGCTAGAGGTCACTCCGCATGTGACAAATGACGGCAGGGTATTGATGGACATAAAGGTTACAGACAATGCCCCCGATACATCCGTTGTAGGGGCAAATGGGCAGCCCGCCATAAGGAGGAATGAAGCAGAATCCAAGGTGCTTGCTATGGATGGTGAGACGATTGTGATAGGAGGGATTTTTACAAGAACAACCACAGAGAATCTCGCTGGGGTTCCATGGTTCTCAAGGATTCCGCTTCTTGGATGGCTCTTTAGAAACACCCAAAACATTGACCAGAGAAGAGAGCTTTTGGTCTTTATAACACCAAGGATAGTTAAGTAAAGGAGGACAACAGAATGCACAAGACCCTTTTGGGTTTGGCTCTATTTCCAATACTTATAATCTTTATGCTTATTGTAGGGCTCAGTTGCGGTTCTAATCCACCTTTTGCTCCATCGGGTGCAACTGTAACACTTGAGAATCCTCCTCAGTCAATTACCATACCTCGGAATTCCCTCAATGAGGAGACAGTGCGGGCGTTTGTTACGAGGACAGATTCTGAAGGAAACACGGTGCCAATAAACAATGTAAGGGTAATATTCTCTCTTTCATTTGCGGGGCCAAATGACCTTGTAGAGGATACAAATGGGGATGGAGTAGCCGATGCGCATGCCCTTCAGCTTGTCAATCCCAATGGATGTGGAAATAATTTCTGTGGCAATGACATTCCTTCTTGTGAGTGCACGCCTATATCGCAGCAGGCTGCCTTAGGGGCATTTGTTAATTCTCCATTTGAGACTCTAACTGATGACCGTGGGGAGGCTACGGTGATTATACTGATGAGCGGTGATTTTCCAGTTAATTCTGCTACCATAGAAGCCGCCTTGGGCAATGGGAGTGTTGCTACCGCTACGTTTAGCGTTACGAACCCAACTCAGTAAGGCTTAGAAGTCTATCTTTTAGGGAGGAATAATCGGTGAAAAAACTGATAAAGATCCTATATATCAGAAGGTTAGAGCGATTTTTACTCTTCTTTTCACTGGTCTTATTTTTGTTTATTGGGACCACGTGTAATAACGGGCTGGATAATCCGGGCTCTGATAATAATCCCATTGGTGCAGGGATAATTGATGTTGTTGCCAATCCGGCTATACTCTTTGGAAATGGAGCAAAGCCCGATGGAACAGGTCATGCCCAGATTGATGCTGAGATTCAGGCTACTACAAATCAATTCCCCGATGATTCGACTATTCAGTTTGCCCTTACTGGCTCAGACCTTCCGAGTTTCCTAAGGGGTTGTTTAATTAATCCAAGCACAGTCCTTACAAACGGTCAGGCGTTTGTAGATTATGTCGCCGGTATATTTATCCCTAAATCTACATCCTGTTCCGGTACAAACCCACCTACAGCGCATGTAAATGTTTCAATCACGGTAACCACTCCTCAGGGGATTAAGCAGTCTGATTTTGGTCAAATAACGCTACAGTGTATAGGTATAATACCCCCTGCGGATCAGCAGATTACGACTAACCCTCCTACTGATACTATGAATTTTGTTTTCCTTACCCTGGAATTTCAAACTATTGGTATTCCGCCAGGCACGACTGTAAATTTTTCTCTTAGCAGGCCTGACCTGGGAAGCCTTAATCCCACTTCTGCCCCGGTAGGTGGATCAGAAGCCGCTGGTACGGTTTCCACTCAGTATACTGCTCAAAATAAGGGCGGAACACAGGTTATCACCGCCACTATAACTCTTCCGAATCCATCTGATGTTGACCCAAGATGCCCAAGCGTCCCAATAGAAGACCGCCAGATTCAGGCAGTTGTTACAATCACTCAATCAACTCCTCAACCTACTCCCGCACCGTCACCGGGTCCCTGAATATTTTCTTTGGGTTCTTTCTATCTGTGGGGCGAACCATATTTCCTCACCCTGTGCGGGGGCGCTAATTCTACGTCATTGCATTAAAAACCCAACTGTGAACAACTAGGACTTGTTTTGTTGATTGTGTATTATTAAAAAGGTAGGAGGGTAGTATTATGACTAGGGAATATGGATTTTTGATCAATGGCAAGTGGATAGAAAGCCAAAAAAAAAGAGAGGTAAGAAGCCCATATAATAATGAAGTTGTGGGTATAGTAAATATACCCTCACTTGGGGAATCAAAAGAGGCTATTGACAGTGCCGAGAGGGCATTTGAGAGGTTCAAAAATAGCCCCGGTTATGAAAGAAGTAGGGTACTTAGGGGGATTGCAGATGGGATTGAAAAGAGAAAGGAGGAGCTTGCCAGGACCATTGTAGAGGAGAATGGAAAGCCGATAAAAACCGCAAGGGTAGAGGTTGACCGAGCCATAATGACATTTACATTTGGAGCGGAGGAGGCAAACAGGTTCTCTGCGGGAGAAATAGTTCCCATTGATATAGTCCCTGGGAATGAAGAGAGGTTTGGCATATCTAGACGATTTCCAATCGGGATTATTATGGGAATCTCGCCTTTTAATTTCCCACTCAATCTTGTCGCACATAAGATTTCCCCAGCAGTTGCATCTGGAAATACAATGATTCTTAAGCCAGCTTCACAGACCCCTATTTCAGCCCTTAAACTTGGAGAAATTGTCATGGAGGCAGGTTTAATTCCGGGTGCGCTCAACATAATTCCCCTTCCCGGCTCCCAGATTGAGCCTGTGATCGAGGACGACAGAGTAAGGAAGGTATCGTTTACCGGAAGCGATGAGATAGGCTGGGAGCTTATGAGGAAGTTCTCTAAAAAGAGAGTCACACTTGAGCTTGGGGGAAATGCGGCAACTATAATTGATGAGGATCCACCTGACTTGGAGTTTGCCGTAAGTAGAAACTGCTGGGGGGCCTTTTATCAGGCAGGACAGAGTTGTATTTCAGTTCAGAGGATATATGTGCATGATAAGGTCTTTGATAAGTTTATAGATATGTTTATTGAGAAGACAGAGGCTCTAAGGGTTGGGGACCCTATGCTTGAAGATACAGATGTAGGTCCTGTTATTGACGATTCCGCAGCCGATAGGATAATGAAATGGATTGACGAAGCAGTAGACAGGGGGGCAAAGCTACTGACCGGCGGGGACAGATATGGTCGCTTAATTGAGCCTACGGTTTTGACTAACGTTCCGCCTACAGCAAGGGTAAGCTGTGATGAGGTGTTTGGTCCTGTAGTACATATAGAGAGGTATAAGGAATTTGAAGAGGCTCTCAGGTGGGTAAACAATTCCAGGTTTGGTCTTCAGGCTGGGGTGTTTACAAAGGATATGAAGAAGGCATTTGATGCTTATAAGGCCTTAGAAGTAGGAGGCGTTATTGTAAACGACTATCCGAGCTTTAGGGTGGAAAATATGCCCTATGGTGGTGTTAAGGACTCAGGTGTTGGAAGAGAGGGAATTCGGTATGCAATAGAGGAGATGACGGAGTTAAAGCTTATGGTTGTGAATTTGAAGAATTATCTTTAGTAAGGATAGTATTAGATTTAGATTCTTGTCTTTTTTAATGTTACGATATGTCTGACATTCATTTTCTCTATATCTAGCTCTTAGGAGATTACTATTATGGCAGAGACGAAGCGGATTGAATCTCAGATCAAGGATAAAAGGCTTATAGAGGTTCGCAGAAGAGAAATTGTAAAGGCAGCGGTAGACCTGTTTATACGGAAAGGCTTTCACAAGACCACTGTGCGTGAGATTGCCCAAAAATTTGGAATGAGTATTGGGACGCTGTATGAATATATAAGAACAAAGGAAGATATACTTTATTTAGTCTGTGACTATATCCATTCTAATGTAAGGGATAAGGTCAGACCATATTTGACAATAACCGGGGATTCTGTGGATACATTAAAAAAGTCTATTCGTGCTTATTTCACCATTATACATGAGATGCAGGATTATATCCTTTTTTTATACCAAGAGACAAAGTCCCTAAGCCATGAGGCTAGAAAATATATATTTAGAGCCGAGGAAGAAATGACTCATATTTTTGAAGAGATTTTGATCCGAGGCGTTGAAGACGGTTCTTTTTCTGTTGATAGGAGGGATGTGAATCTTATAACACACAATATTATGGTCCTTGGGCACATGTGGGCTTTTCGAAGGTGGATGCTTCAGAAGAACTATACCCTTGATAGATATATTGAAACTCAAACTAAGATAATTTTAAGTACTCTTATTACAGGCAAAAGTTCTCCTTAAACTTGAATTTGAATAGATAGATTGAGTGATCAATCGATTTTATCCTAAGAACCCACTTAGACTTACAACTCATTAGTTCTATCCTTTTACTATTTGTAGAAATCAAATATTCTTAGATACTTAGATGTAAAATTATAATTTTTTCTATTGGCAGAAAAAAACTATTGACATTTCTAAAAGTATATACTATAGTTAGGATCGAGTGATCGCTCAGTCAATTTAATTTAAATAAAAGTAAAAGGAGGTAGATAAAAATGGGTATACAAGGAAATGAGTATAGTTATCCATGGTTGGCAGAAGGAGAGGT
>CAYMEO010000035.1:0-26928 GCA_964389705.1 uncultured Spirochaetia bacterium | reverse complement strand
TTATATCCCTATGTCCCATTAGCTCCTGAACCGTTACAATGTCCACTCCGGCCATGACCAGACGGGTAGCAAAGGAATGTCTCAGGTCGTGGAACCTGCACTTTGCAATTTTTGACCTTCTAAGCGTGGCGTACCATGCCCTTTTAAAGGCTGTTATATACGTGTAAGGCTCCCCTTCATGTGTAGTAAACACGTATTCGCATTTGGATTCCTTTTTAAGCTCTTGCAACGTCTCAAGAAGTATCCCGCTAACAGGGATAATCCTTGAGTCGTTATTCTTTGTCTCTACAACCTGGATGTACCCGCCTTTAAGGTTTACATCATCCCATTTAAGCCTTGCGATCTCGGACCTTCTCATTCCGGTCATATATGCGCATAAGAGGATAGGTTTAAAATGGGGTGAAGCGACACTAAAAAGTTTCTGAAATTCCGCCTCCGATACCACCCTTAGCTTTTCCTGTTTTTCCGGGAATAGCTTTACTTTTTTGACCGGATTCACCGTAACATAACCCCACTCAATGGCCTTTGTAAACATGTTCTTTAGACAAGCAAGTTCCCGGTTGATAGTCGCCTTTGTTATGGGTTTCTTGTAATGGGTATAATCCTTTTGCCTCTCCGCCTTGTATTTCTCAATCAACCAGGGCGATATCTGTTGAATGGTTTTACCTCCAAAGAATCTCATAAGGGCTTTAGATGAAGTAATATCCCGGGTGTAGGACTTCTTATTAGATTGAGAATATTCCAGGTATCGTTGTGTAAGCTTTTCAAATGGTACTGGCTTTTTAGTCTGTACTATTTCAAACTTTCCCCCGGCCATCTGGCCTTTTCTAATGGCAAGGGCTTTAAGTGCATCTAACCGGGTTACCCTAGACGGGTCCAGTCCCGGAATCGTTACTACTTCCCTCTTACGCTTCCCATCGGGAAGGTAATAGTCTATATACCAGCGATTGTCTTTTTTAAATACTCCCATAGCTATTTCCTCCCTTTTGTTTATTTTCCCGCTTACACTCCACACATCCCCATAAGCGCAAATACTAGAGCTCCTACTACAAACCAAATCCCAAGGTGCTTGGCAAGGTAGTACTTGCGCCGGATCTTTAGCCCCACGACAGCCGGTTTCTTTGCCCCCCTGGGTAAGGCTCTAAACACACCCTGAAACGCAAGGAAGGGCAGGATCCCACGCTTACGGATAACGTAAGCTCTACGCTTCCATTTAAAGTTAAAGGCTTCCACTAAATTCTTACCGGTTCCCATGGCTTACCTGCCTTTCTTTTTCTTTGGTAGGGGTTCTTCCACATACTCGAAGAGATCTCCTACCCCGATATCGAGAGCTTTGCATATAACGTCTATGGTGTTTCGTTGGACTCCCTTCCATGTGTCGTCATATAAGGGCTTTATGCCCTGATAGGTTAGGCCGGTTCTTTTAGCCAGTTCTACCCGGGTCATTCTCCTTTCGCCAAGTATCCGTGAAAGATTACATTTAACCATACTTAAGATCTCCCTGATTAGGTTTAATTAAATGATATAACGACTATTTATATTTGTCAATCTATGTTTTCTATTTTAGAAATTACCCCTTGACAACTATATCAAGAAGTGTTAATATTATAGTAACACTAGATAACATAAGGAGGTAAAAACCAATGAGGAGCTACAAAGGTTATTACCCAGTCAAAATTAAAAAGCCCCAGGGCAAGGTATGAGAAGGGAGTAGAGTTATACAAGTCCGGTGCCGTAGGGATAGGCAAGGACGGCCTACCCTCTACAATCAAAACAAAGGAGGGAAATAACTATGGTTAGAAAAACTAAAAAGGCACTAGAAGGGGTCAAAAAGGGAAGCTTATCAAAACAAACCCGGAGAAATAAGAGGTCGGTTCTTATGATTTTACCGTTGACGGGTACAATGACTTACCCGCTTAAGACAAAGCTAGAGGTTGAAACCTGTCCCAAGTGTGACAGCCGGATGAATTCAATTCTTGAGCATCTAGGCGGTGTGTCCTATCTCAAGTGGGAGAGGTGTAACAGGTGTGGGCATGAGACGAGGAAAAAACCGGAGGATCGTGTTGTGACCACCATTATTCCAACGAAAGGTAATAGCGTTCAAGTAAGTACCATGGGCAATTCCACCTTATCCTTACACCTTTGGACCAAACAAAAGGAATCATGGGTATACATCGACACAACAGACACAAAGCTAGAATGGAGTGAATTGTATGCCGTGTTACTTTTCTGCCAGGCCGATATGGAAAACAATCTGGTTCCCCTGCCTTCGGTACGCCATACCAATATAGAGGGGAATTTTGTATTGGGGAAAATAACGGATGTGGGAGGAAAAGTCTAAATTCGTCTAAAACAGACTAAGAGCCCAAAGCTGCTGCCTCTTCCGGGTTCTTATTTGAAAAAGAGAGTAAAACTAGACAAAGCAGTACAAAGTAACATATAATATTTACTATCATGTCAAATTCAGAAATCGAAGTTCTAAGAGAAGAGATAAGGAATCTAAGCAAGGAGATACAAGCCCTAAGAGGAGAGTTGCAGGCTGTTAAAGAAACCCTGTATCTTCTATCCATCCCCGGAATGAGAGAGTCAATCATAGAGGGCTTAAAAACCCCTATTGAGGAATGCTCTGAGGAATTGGACTGGTGAACTGGAAGCTAGTTTATACAAAGCAAGCCCGGAAGGATGCAAAAAAGATTGATGCATCTGGTCTTAAAACTAAAGTTGAAAAGCTGCTTGATATATTAAGAGAAGATCCATACCAGATACCGCCACCCTATGAGAAGCTAGTAGGAGATTTGGAAGGAGCCTACTCACGGCGCATTAATGAACAGCACCGTCTTGTTTATCAGGTCTATAAGGATGAAAAGGTTGTTAAGGTTATTAGAATGTGGACTCACTATGAATAAACAGGCAAGGGATCATGAAGCTAAAGCCCAAATGCCCAAACTGCAAAACCAAAAAGGGCGTGATTCCCATCATCTACGGCCTGCCTGCACCTGAGGCTTTTGAAGAAGAGAAGAAAGGCAAACTGGTTCTCGGTGGATGCTGTGTTGGGCCGGACTCACCCGATTGGTATTGTAAAAGTTGTGGGGAAGAATGGAAATCCGATAAAATAAATCCCTAAGGTCAATGAAATAGCTAGAGCAAATTGCCAAAACGGAATCTCTCCTGGCTGAAGGAAGTCCTCGCCCCGGATCTGCTCTCAGGGGATGAACGGCTTATAGCCGAATATTGTGGCATAGACACCCTTATCTCCCTCTGGGAGAACCTAGCTGGGCTTAACCTCTACATATCGGGAGCTCCTATTATGAAAGCCAGAAAAAGATATATCCAGACATTCTACAATGGACGTAATGCTAAAGAATTGGCGGCACTCCTTGGGGTTAGTGACAGGTTCGTGTATCAGGTTGTTAGGGAAAGGAAAGGCAAAAAGGCTTAACGCTTTTGCAACTCCTCCCAACTATCGTAATATTGAGGGTATTCATCTTTGCAATTGCAGACTTTCTCTTCTTCTTTCTGGGTCCCTAAAAACATGCACTCACAATAATCCAGACGAAATCTACCGTCATCCAGGGGGATAATGGTTGTAAGAATCATATGGCATTTCCAAGGCTCCTTTCCTACCCTACGTTCCAAACCTTTGATACGGTGTTTTATGCCCATTCAATCTTTCCTCCAGTGCTGATAGTCTCTTTTCAATGTCACTGCTCTCGACTGCATCGAGGAATATCTTAACCAAGTAGCCCATATCCCTAGCGGTATCCCCACTAATCTCCCCACGATAGAGTTGGTTGATTAGTGTTGCTAGAAGCTTTTTAGCTGACCTTGCATCTTTGAGCCTTATGTGCCTTTTATTAGCCATGTTCCCTCCCTGTTTTTACCTATTATTAGGCCTGTAACCTCTCATGGGGACTAAGAAACCTGAAATATCCGATTTTTTCGGCCTTCCTCTCGGGTGCAGAGCCTAACCTCAGCCCTTGGGTTTGGGATGAGCCTAACCACATCTTCAAGGGACCTTACCACCTCAGCAATTCCGCCCGCCCGTCTAATCTCCTCAAGCCTAGCCTTCTGTCCGGGTGTAAGACGTCCTCTCTCGGTTTTTACCTCAAGTTCTACGTATTTGCCTTCCCAACAACCTATTATGTCGAGGACGTTCTTCATGCCCATAGAGCCCCGGATCTTCTTCCATGAGGAATCGGGAACCCACCGTAGATAGTCCAGGATAAGCCGGGTTAGCTCACGCTCTCTAATCGGATGTCTCATTTCTTTGTCTCCTTAAGCTGGCTATCTACTACCTGGGAACCCGGAAATACGGTCTTGGTCTCATGGATACGCTTAATATCTTCTGGCCTTAGCTGTATCAGGTGTCTAATCTCATCTACGGTGTAGGTAACGGCTTCCGGGTCATCTCTTTTAACATCCCTTACCATCTTGTCGTTAGAGCAAAGCCAAATATAACAGCCTAGAATCTCTGAATAAATCTCAATAGCCATATTACGCTTGGATAGCTCCGTAAGGGTAAGTAGGGATATATCTACAACCCTAGGCTCCTCTTTTTTCTTTCTCTCTTGCTCTTTAAGTACCTTGTCTATAATGTCCAGGTAGCTCATTTTGTCTCCTGTATAGGGCTACGCAAAAAACGTATTTAACGCATTAAGTCTTTTTTCTCATACCCTTTTTGCGTTTAATACGTTTAATGCGTAAGCTATGTTTCGTTCAAATACCATACCGTCTTGCTTCTACCATCAGTTTTTATAATCTCTCTCACAAGCTTTCCCCCCGCCTCTAAGGCTTTCAAGGCTTCTTGTATCTGCGCGGAGCTTTTGTTTCGTTTAAAGTAGTTGTAAAGATCAGTTCTAGTCATAGGCTTTTCTCTCAAAGCTTCCTGTATTTCGTTTACTAGCGGAATGCCGGAGGAATTGCGAAAAATAAATTTGACAGATGCCTCCGCATATTCCCACACGGCTAAAGCCGCTTTTAAGTGCTCCCGCTTTATTTCTGTTGACAAGTCTAAGAGCGCATAGATACAAGCTAACCGTGTAACATAAGCCTCCGCTCGTGCGGTTAGGGCTCCAATAAGCCCCGGTTTGCCATCTGAGAGGCTGGGATACACCGCCTCCCAAAGCGGCTTAGTCTCCTCCGCCCAACTGATTTCCTCCGCCTTTTTCCCAAACTCTATTACGGCTTTCAACTTTTTAAGGACAGGCTCAAGGTTCTCCTTGTGGAATCCTCCGCCGTAGGGCAGGGTTTTCGATCGCTTCACGTAGAGGAAGAGGAAGCGATTACCGAAGCCATTACCAGCCTCTGTTGTCGAAAGATAGCGCGTAAGTTCTTCTTTGGTGATATGGCCGATTATAGAAATATGGGCTCCAGTAGCTTTTGCCGGGGAATTCTTTGTCAATATCTGTAAATCCCCGCTATCCCACGCGCACCGGATAATAGGGGATAGGATATTACCGTCCCGCTCTATTACTTTAAGTGTAGAAGTAAATTCTCCCTCTACTACCAACAAGCGTTTGTCTTTAACACCTTCGTCTACGATTATTTCTTCATAATCAACCACGCGGTTGTTCTCTCTCACCGGTTGGCGCTTAGTAATTTTATCTCTCACAGCCCAGATCAAACCTTCACCTGACGAGAGGCCGGTCTGGATTTTTTTAACCCATTCGGGTTCTAAATTTTCAAATAGTGCTTTTATATATCCCCAAGACGTCCCTTTACGTCCTTTTGATGTATCTCCCACCAGGATGCAAAATAACCGACAAGGGTGTTTATCAGCTTCTACGCGAAAAAATGCTTGATCCCCGATTACATTGCCATAAGCGGTTAGAAAATTCGCAAGTAAGGCTACCGGATCGGCTTCGCTATGGGGAGAAATCAAGTCGACGATTTCCCCGGCTAAACCGTAAAAAGCCTCCTGTTTCATCTCTGGCCTTTCAGTGCTTGCGCCCATCAGTTGCACGAGCTTGGAAACTTCCGTTTGTATGTCCTCCATAGAGCCACCATTTGCCGCTATCTGCTGAACCGAATTAAGCAACTTTAGCAAATCCCTTCTTCTCCGGGCTTCCTTGATCTGCTGAACATAATAGGGGAAAGCCGCCGTTGATGGGGTTGATTCCACAAGGTAGGAAAGATAAGCAAATCCGCCGGTTTCTTCTTCTCTCCCGGATCGTTTAATTTCCTCACAGAGCGTACTTATATCAATTGGCACGCCCCGCCGGTGCATATCTTGCATCGTGGCAAAAATCGTCTGATGTTTCGTTGCATAGAAATCGGAAGGAAGCAGGTCACTCTTTTCGATAAGTTCACCCTCTTGAATGATGGATCCCAAAACCAGCGACTCGGCCCCCTTCGTAAATGATTCAAAGTCTATCCCATTTATCATTGTCAGCTCCTTTCCCGGCTCTCGGCCTCTCCCCGGCTTGAGAGCCTTTTTTATTTATGTGTGCCTCCCGGCTCGACGCCTTCTCCGGTGCCGACTTTGTGTTGTTCTAAAAAATCCAAAAGGTCCGCTTCCCAAAACAAGACCTTCCTGCCAACCTTGAAATAATCGAATTTCTTGTAGCGTATCCAGTGGTATATAAGCAATGGTGATAAGCCGTAAAGCTCGCAAGCCTTGCTAACGGTGAGAAGTTTTCCCCTAGCATTCTGTGGCATCGTCTGCCTCCCTATGGTTCTCTATGAGGACCCTTATTCGCTCTTCCAGAACGTCAAGTTCTCGTTGGATCAGGAAGTAGAAATTGAGTGCGGCTTGTCTATCGGAGGAAAGAAAGGAAATCCCATCTATCCCCTTTGGGGATAAAGTTATTGCAATACGCCCGTTCATAATATGGCCTCTCATCATAGTTTTACTATATAGAGAGGTTTGGAAGCGGATTTTATAGGGTGGGATTTTAAAAATTTAAAAAATTAGTTAAGAGAGCAGTGTCTTTAAAGTGTTCAACGCTCTTTTAAGACGTTCGTTAAAGCTTGGCTGTGTGATGCCTAAAAGTCTTGCAGCCTCAGTCTGGCTAAGCTCTTCCCAAAAAATTAAACTAATAGCTTCCCTTTCCTTCTCGGGAAGCTCATCTTTTAGTGCAGAAATTCGCAAAATGTCCAATCTGAGGTCATGATCACCTTGATCGTGTGATATGGAATCATCTAGGGGTACCTCTTGAGGCGGACACTTTAAGCTTTGCTTAAACCGCCAGGTTGCCGTTTTTATATAGGAGAATAATTGTTTGGGGTACCCATTCCACCCGGAAAGGTTGCCAAGATTGCAAGGAAGTTGTACCCCTTTGCCTTTGAGAAACTTGCCAATAACGTCCTTTTTGTTGAGATAATTAAAGGCCTTGTTAAAAAACTCCTCATCTATCTTCCCTTCTACATACAGTCTGTATAACGCAAACCCTAGGGCAATCCCATTCACGCTCATGAGGGCTTCAATTTCGTTTTTATTTTTTGCGAACCTGACCAAATATGAAAGGAACCTAATCAAGAATTTCTCTTTCCCATGAGGAGATTCAGGGAGAGCCGTGGCATGGTCAATCATCCAGCGCGGGACAAATATATGGCCATCTTCTTTTAGTGGGGAAGCCTTAAGCCTCTCTAGATCACGCTGTACTATTAATGAAAGTGCTAAAACGGCCAGATACTCCTTTTGCCATTCCGGGGTGCTTGCCCTAAGAAAGAAATCATAAGGGTCTATGCAAGAAAGTTTTGCAACGAGGCCCAGGGAGAGGATGTTTAGCTTCGCCAAAACCTCCTTTGCTTCCCGGTTGGGAATTGCTACAAAGTTCTGTTGTCCCGTGAACCCGTAGCTTATTTTTCCTGAGTTGAGGTCTACGAGAACCCGATAAGTTGTCGTCGCGCCAGTTTCGTCTACTACCGAAAATGTAACAACAGTTCTATAATCCGGTATCTTAGGAATACCCCTTAGCGCCTCCGCCACCCTTTCTTTTGTGGCAAACTCCTCAAACAAATACTCCCACTCTTTTTGATCTATCATATTTCTACCTTTACGGTGTCCAAATAGGTGTCTATACTATGTCAAAAAGTACTAAACCATCTAAACCCTCGAATGTCTATTTTACTAAAATTTCCTGTCATCTCAACAAGTTTGCGCAAATTCAACAACTTACAAAAACCCCTCTGGTTGGTCTACGAATCCGAAGGTCGGGGGTTCAAATCCCTCCGGGCGCGCCAATAAATCTAATAAAATTATCTTCTTTTTTCAAACGTATTACTTGTTTAGATGTGCTTTGCCTAAGCATCCAAGTAGAAGACATATTTAATTACATGTAAACAGGAGAAAAAGTAGAATGAGAAAACCTAAGTGGCTTACTTAATTAAAAATGGTTTTGTGTTTTAGCTCAATATTAGTTCACTTATCCACTCATCTGGAAGCGCACCGCCCCATCTGTCTATAATCTCTTTTAGTACATACTCTCTTGTATCTGTCACTGTCTTTAATTTTAAAGCCTCCTCTACAATCTCTTTTGATCCCTTTTCGGTAATAGAATTCAGGAGCTTCTTTACCTTGGGAATGGCATGAACATTCATACTTAGTTCATCCACACCCATTCCTACAAGGAGAGGCACGCAGGGAAGTTGTCCTGCCATCTCTCCACATACGCCTACCTTGACTCCCTTTTGATTGGCGACTTCTATGATTCCCTTTATAAGGCGCAAAACAGCAGGGTGAAAGGGGCTAAAAAGATATGATACGTGCTCATTAATTCTATCTACTGCAAGGGTGTACTGGATTAAATCATTCGTTCCTATACTTAAAAAATCCACCTCATCAGCAATCTCGGATGCCATAATAGCAGCAGAGGGAGTTTCAATCATAACCCCAATCTCCCATTGGGGTATGGAGTTGAGTTCGCGGGCAAGGCGCCATATTATCTCTTTTACTTCAATTATCTCCTCAATACTTGAGACCATAGGGATAAGGATTCTAATCTTTCCAAAAAGGCTCGCTTTAAGAAGCGCCTTAATCTGGGTGTGGAATATATTTTCGTCCTTTAGAGAGAACCTAATACCACGAAGACCCAGTGCGGGATTCAACTCTCTAGGAGGCTCCATTCCTACGGGAAACTTGTCTCCCCCTATATCGAGTGTTCTTATTGTTACAGGTCTAGATCCCAATGTAGAAATCACTTTCTTATAATCTTCAAATTGCTCTTCCTCGGTTGGGAAAGATGCCGAGTTTATAAAGAGGAATTCGGTTCTATACATTCCTATTCCTTCCGCTCCGTAGCATATGGCTAGGTCTACCTCATCTGCCATCTCTATGTTCGCATTGACTCTGATCTCCTTGCCATCTAGTGTTCTCCCGGGAAGTGTTACGTAACTCCTTAGCTTTTTCTCAAGGGCTTGGTATTCTTTCTTTCTCTTTCTAAACTCCTTTAGCTCTTTCTCAGTCGGATTGACTATAACTATTCCCTTAAATCCGTCAATAAATATAGGATCACCCGGAGAAACTTTGAGTGTAATATCTTCGAGCCCCATGACTGTAGGGATTCCGAGTGATCTTGCGACTATCGCGCTGTGGGATGTGGAACCACCAATATCTGTGGCAAGCCCTATGGCGTGGTGCTTTGCCAATCCGACTACATCGATTGGCCCAATATCATGAGTTACTACAACTGAGTCTTCATCTAAGTCTGGTATTTCATCATGGATCCCGTGTAGATTTCTGAGAATTCGCTGACCGAGATAGTGAATATCTGCGAGTCTCTCTCTCATGTAGACGTCTTCTATGGAACGCAGGGCTTCGCTCTTTCTGGAAAGAACAGATGTTATAGCCCACTCCGCATTTGTTTGTTCTTTTTCTATGGTTTTAATTACTTCTTCACAAAAGAGTTCATCTTCAAGCATCATGAGATGAAAATTTAGAATCTGAAGATGGTCGTCCCCTGATTCTTTTGGATCGAATCTCTCTTTGATTGAGATAAGTTGGTCTTTGGATTTCTGAACGGCGGCTAAAAATCTCTTTTTTTCAGCTTCTATTAGGTCAATATCTATCCTCTTCTTCTCTACGATCATCTTAGCGCGATTGAGCAGGACCACCTTGCCAAGAGCAACTCCGGCTGAAACGGCGATTCCTTTTGCTTCAACCCTCATTTCATATCTCCTCGCCGAACCCACTTTCTATAAGCTTTCCAATTTCGGAAATCGCTTCTTTAGCATCTTCACCTACAGCCACTACGTTTAACTCAGTTCCCTGTACTGCCGCAAGTGAAAGGATGCCGAGTATGCTTTTTCCATTTACCTCATAGCCATCTTTTATAAGCCTTATATCTGAAGAGAATTTATTTGAGAGCCGCACAAACATAGCAGCGGCACGCGCATGAAGCCCCAGTTTGTTTTTTATCTTAAATACCCTGCTCAATGTATCTGTTCTTCCCACTTTGGAGCCTGCCTCCTTTAAGATGATCTATATCAGTAGTACATACTAGGGCGTGTCATACCAATCGAAAAATGCCGAGCCTCAGACCTGATAGATCCTGAGGAACTACAAAAAGCAAAAAGCCATTGCTTTTAAATTATAAGGATTTAAAATGCCTTTTCAAATCTTGCGAATGGCTGCTCAGGCTTAAAGGAGTTTCTGTTTATGTTGCTGTTTACCTCGACTTCATCATCATATTTTAAAGATAAGGAGAAATTATCTACTTCGAGTTCTATTTTTTTAGGAAAAGAGACTCCGATGCTAATATCTTTAAAATCATCGAATCTGTAGGTTGCCGAAATCCCTCTACCTAGGTTTAGATTTGCACTCTCAATCCTGTAATTAACAGGGTTTATCCATAGAGTACCTTTCTCTTTGCCATTCTTAAATAGAGTGAGGATAAGATAATCTGATCTTGTACTCAGATAGATCTGAGAAGATTCATATTCGGGCAGCTCATCAAGCCGTCCGAGGAGAAGATTGACCAATTTATCCACTGTGATCCTCATGGGAGGCCCGTTGTAGAGGGAAGAGAAATCAAATTCCTGAACCCTATTGAATATCCTTCTTTCATTCGGAGATGTCACGTAGATCTTCTCTCCATCTGAGATAATTGTCCCTACAACTCTTCCAAAAGGAGCAAGAGCCTCAAGGTGAAGAAGATTCGGCTCTTCAGCGATTGTAACCTGATTAAATGAAATCTTATTATCGGGTGTCTTTATAGTTACAGAGGCAAGCCCTTTTACAGACCTTATGCTCTGTTGGGATTCCTTAACCTTTTTTAGGACCTCTAAAGGATTGATCTTGCCTAAATTAATCTCGACATTTTTCTTTGCACACGAAAGGAAAAGGAGGAAAAAGACGAGAAATGCACAACTCTTTCTCAATCTATATCGCTCCCTTTTTGCGCTGGGCACCTAGCTTTCCCTTAATCGTGTTTATCTTTTTCTCAAGCCTTGATCTGAGTTCTTTATCATCTTGGTCCTTTTTTTCCATCTTTAAACCCTTTTCATAATAGCTCAGGGCTTTTATTTCATCCCCTTTGTCGTTATAGACGTCTCCTATGTGCTCTATTATACTGGGATCGTCCCCTGAAAGCTGAGCAGCCCTTTCCAGCAATTCAATGGCTTTATCCAAGTCTCCCTTTTTGTAATAAATCCATCCAAGGCTGTCTACTATGTAGCCCTTATTAGGGGAAATCTCAAGTGCCCTTTTTACAAGTCTCTCGGCTTCGTCTAGGTTCTGCCCTCTCTCGGCATATGTATATCCTATGAAATTGAGTGCATCTGCGTTGTTCGGATTAATCTCAAGCACCTTCCTCATCATAAGAATAGATTTATCCTCTTCTTTTATGGAGTAGTATGCAGCTCCAAGCGAGTAGTATATAGTCTCACTTTTGGGATGGCTTTTTACGAAGTTCTCGTAGAGCTTTATCGCGTCTTTGTCCCTATTTAGTTTCCTGTATAAGGCTCCTAGATAGTTGACAATCTGCTCATTATCGGGATTGCGATCTAGGGCTTCTTTCATTATTTTAAGAGACTGATCGGTCTTTCCCATTTTATCAAACAGATATGCCTTTTGTATGAGCACATCGTCATATAGTGGAGACTTCTGAGAAATCTCATTTAGGATTCTTAGCGAATCGTCATAGTTACCTGTCTCAATATATGAGAGCGCCAAGTAGTATTTAGCCCTTTCGTCTTTGGGGTCTCCAAGTAGGATGAGCTTAAATTCCTCTATGGCTTTATCATAGTCTCCCTTTTCAATATAGAGAAGACCAAGCCTGAGTTTTAGGTCAGGGTTATTATCATTAAGTTCCTCGGCTTTTTTAAACTGCTCCGTGGCATCTGTCAGGCGGTTTGTCCTAAAGAGGAAGTTGCCATAGCGCATATAGGTATCAAAACTCTGTGGAAAAAGGGAAATAAGCTCTTTATATATGCCTTCGGATTTACTTAACTTCCCTTGTTTTTCATATACGATTGCGAGATCCATAAGCGCTGAGGGATAAGTGGGGTTTATATCCAAAGACTTTTTATAGTATTCTTCGGATTTATTTAGGTTCCCTTTTTCAAAATATACCCTTCCCAGAAAGTAGTACCCACGCTCATCATCTGGAAGAAGTTCGATAACCCTCTCAAAGCTCTTTTGGGCTTCATCGAGCCTCTTTGCCTCAGTCTCTACAATTCCAAGAAATAGATATGCCTCAGAGTCATTGGGGTCGAGCGATATAGCCCTTTTCAGCTCCGCCACACCTCTTTCCCTCTTTTGTGCGTCTTCTGAGGAAGCAAGAATCTTTCCGAGAAGGGTATGGGCAGGAGCGAGGTTCGGATTTATACGTATGGCTTCTTCAAGGTTTCCTAGGGCCTGATCAAATTGATTCAGGCTTATATGCACAATGGCGGCACTGTATCTTAGGAAAGCGGAACTCGGATCATACTTCTTGGCAGTTTCAATCTCACGGAGTGCCCCTTTAAAATCCCCGTGAAGAAAATTCATCCTCGAGAGCGTAAAATGGTAATAGGCTTCATATTTGGATCCAGGCTCCTTACCGGTCTCTTTTATCTGTGGCTGATTTCCTGTGGCTTTAGGTACACAAGAGTATAGAAGTAAGAAGAAAAAGATGAGGGAAAACGACTTTATTAGATTTCTCTCAGATTTTTTAATCATGGCCCTTATGATGCACTCCTAATCTCTATCCTGATTTTCCCTACTAACCTTATAATTTCTGAGCCTCTGCTGAGGTCTCCTTCTAAAAACCTTATATGTGATGCATCGGCAGGGAACTGCCCGAATGTCGGATCAACTGCCACCCACTGCCCTACAAAAACCTCATTCCATGCATGATAATAGAACTTTCCATCGAGATATACGATACCAAAGGCAATCTTCGTGGGAATCCCTGCAGCGCGGGCTAGGGCGGCAAAAAGCGTGGCATGCTCATTGCAATCTCCTTTTCTGGTTTTAAGAACATCGAGCGCATTTGGAATGCTTACAGTTGGAACCTTCTCAAGATTGTTATAAACCCATCTGTTTATCTCTTGTGCGGCTCGAAGAGAATTTCTCTCACCCTTTAAGATCTCTTCTGATTTCTCAACTATCCTTGGATCATTACTCTGAATCAGACTGTTGGCCTTAATATAAATATTATACTCGTTGCCTGAATAGGGAAGGGAGTATGGAGTAAATCCAGAGATGTCGGGTTGTCTCACCTCAATTATGCCATTTGTAAATGATTGACCGCTCCCACCATTGAGATCAAGCCCTTGTGTGGAATCTATTCCGTCAATCTTTGCACGAAGCAGTTTTAGTGTCCTGGGGTTATCTAACAGGACATTGGAAGAAATAGCGGTTTTCTGTACAATGTCCAGGCTTGAAAGGGATCCGCCTCGAGCTCTATCTCTGGTCTCTCTTAGTGAAACGAGCCCTGGGGGAGAAACCTCTTTTATGACCTCGCCATCATGGGTTATCCAGCTTGTAGATTCAGAGCCCATAAATACCATCTTGATTCTATAGGTTTTAAAACTGCCGAGTGGAATCTTCAACTCTTCTTCCCCTTCAACGGTGAGTGTTGCTTTTGAGCTATGCGCCACGCCTCCGGTTAAGGCCAGAGTCGGATCAAAAAGGGATACATTGTATCTATTGCCCACCTTGGGATTTTTGTTGGCAAGCCACTTGAAAATCATAGAGGGCACCAGAGGCTCATCATTATTAAGTGGAAGAGAGATCTCGCTCTTGCCAGAGGCTGAGGATATTTGTACCTTAAGCTCATTTCCCTCCCTTTTGCCATCGGCTTGGAGTTCTACAAGACCGGCTTTCATAGAGAAATCAAAAGACTGGATGTCGTATTTATTCAGGATATAGTTGGATTTGATCTCTATATCTTGATCACTGCCGAGTATATTCATACGAAGCTTGGTTTCTTCAGAGACCTTCGTGTTTTGGTTCATAGGTTCAATAAGGGTATGAGAATAGCCGATTTTATCCTCTCCCGAATAAATTCCCATCCACTCCTCTTTTAGGGAAATTTTTGGATCTACGGATTCAGAGGCATTTGATAGATAATAATGAAAAGAAAGGAAAAATACTAGTGCAGAAAATAATAGGAGGGTACTCAATTTCATCTGAATAATCTACACTTGTTTCAATGTAGTCTCAAGTGGTGAATTTATACAAATCCGCATTATAATTCTGGCAAACATGACATAAGTTAGGTTTGCCCTGCAATTGCATTGTATGGTATTCCCCTTCAGATATAGATTGACACTGCTATTATAATTAGGTTGAATAAAACATGGAATGATAACCAGTGAAATCTATAATAAAGCCGATAGAAAAGAGCGAATAACCCCACAGGAGGCTCTTGTGCTTCTTCGCAGAGCCGATCTACTGGAACTCGGATCGCTTGCAGACTCGGTAAGAAGAAGGTTCCACCCTGAGGGGGTTGTTACATTCGTTGCTGACACAAACCCAAACTATACCAATATCTGTGATACGGAGTGTCTTTTTTGTGCATTCTGGAGACCCGTCGGGGCTTCAGATGCCTATACACTGACTATTGATGAGCTTTTGAGAATCATGAAGGCATCGTTTCACAATGGCGCAACTACTGTGCTTCTTCAAGGTGGTCACAATCCAGAAATTAAGCTTGACTATTACATAGAGCTTGTAAGGCGTGCAACGGTGGAAATCCCTGGTCTTCATCTCCATGCATTCTCTGCCCCTGAAATCAGTGCTATAGCAAAGTATGCGGGGATTAGTACAAAAGAGGTACTTGAAAAACTCTGGGAGGCGGGACTGAGGACGATTCCCGGGGGCGGCGCTGAGATTCTGAGCAATAGGGTTAGAAAGAAGATAAGTCCCCTCAAGATTGATTCTGACCAATGGATTCGAATTACGAAAGAGGCCCACGAAATCGGATTTAAGACCACAGCCACGATGATGTTTGGCCATACCGAAGAGGATGAAGACATAATCGAGCACCTTGAGAGGATTAGAACTCTTCAAGACGAAACAGGTGGATTCCTCGCATTTATTCCCTGGACATTTAAGCCTAGGAATACATTTCTTGAAAAGAAGATTCCTCAGGAGATTGGTGGAGACAGATACCTGCGTGTCCTTGCCCTCTCAAGGATCTACCTCGACAACTTCACACACATTCAGGGTTCATGGTTTACACAGGGAAAGAAGATGGGCTCAGTCTCTCTCCACTTTGGGGCAAGTGATTTGGGCGGCACGCTCTATGATGAAAACGTTCTCGGCTGTGCTGAAAATAAACTGAGGGCCACAATTGACGAACTCGTACATATGATAAAGAGCGCGGGGTTCAGACCGGCCCAGAGGGATACGTTTTATAGAATCATAAGGTATATGTGATAATTCCGGTATACTAAACGGGCAATAGTAGGGACAACCCTTGGGATCGCTAGATTTTTACCAACCTCAAACGTGTTGTTTACTCAATTAAAAACACTGCTTCAAAGCGGCCTTTGCCGCATGATAGCCACACATGCCGTGCACACCCCCGCCTGGAGGCGTAGACGAAGAGCATATGTAGAGCCCTTTGATGGGGGTTGAATATGGCACGAGCCGAGCCACCGGCCGCGTAAAGAGCTGTCCTATATCCTGAACACCGCCGTTTATATCGCCTCCCACATAATTAGGGTTGTATTGCTCAAACTCAAACGCGGATCTGGTGCTCCGCGCAATTATGCAATCCCGGAATCCAGGCGCAAACCTCTCAATCTGGGACTCAATCCGCTCTGTCATGTCAAGCCTTGATCCGTTGGGGACATGACAGTATGCCCATGCCGTGTGTTTTCCCTCCGGGGCGCGCGTTGGATCAAACAGGCTCTGCTGGGCAACGAGGACATACGGTTTTTCGGGATGTCTTCCCTCCCACACTGCGCGCTCTGATTCTGCGATCTCCTCAAGAGAGCCGCCTATGTGTACAGTCCCTGCACGTGTACATTCCTTTGCCCTCCATGGGATCGGGCTACTGAGTGCCCAATCTATCTTGAATACACCGGGGCCATAGCGGTAGCCCTTAAGTTTACATCTATATCCGGGTGGCAAACGGTGTTCTGCAATCTGAATCAATTGTCTTGGCGTCACATCAAATAGAACTGCGCGGGCGGGGGGTAGCTTATCAATGGAATCAACGGGCGTGCTTGTAATAATTTCACCGCCGAGCAGGTGTAGATATGAGCCAAGCGCGTCGGCTATCTTCTGCGATCCGCCACGGGGAATCGGCCAGCCAACAGCATGTCCAAGAATACCGAGAATGAGTCCAAATGCCGCTGTCAGAGGCCTATTGAGTGGCATAATCGAGTGTGCTGCCAGCCCGGCAAAAAAACCTCTAGCACGTTCGCCATTAAATAGGCCCTTTGCCAGACTAATTGCAGATCGAATTCCAATTAGACTAAATCGTGCCATTTCGATTGGATGTCGAGGCAGATGCAATGGACTTAGCAAATCGGATGCGAGATTGTTCCATTTTGGAACGAGCGATCCCATAAGCTTCCGGTAAGCAGCGGCATCTCGACTACCAAGCGTCTCGCCGGTTGCATCAATCGAGCGTTCAAGTAGAACCGCTGTACCATTATCAAATGGATGAGCAAGCGGAGCCAAAGGTTGAATCCATTCAAGTCCATGTCTTACAAGAGGTAGTGAGCGAAAGAATGGCGAGCCAATGCCTAGTGGATGTATAGCGGAACAAACATCGTGTACAAAGCCGGGCAGAGTCAGTTCGGCTGAGCGCATGCCCCCTCCGATTGTACTTTTAGCCTCAAATACAACCACCGAGAGACCCGCCTGGGCAAGGGTAATTGCGGCGGCAAGGCCATTTGGTCCCGATCCAACAACAATAGCGTCGTATGCGTGGTGTTTGGTCATATACACTATCATTATAAACATTTTTTGTGGAGGCGCATTGTATATTTGTAGAAGAGGGCCTTAGTGCCACTAGTTTAATAAGATGAATAAGAATTACGTAGAGCTTTCTAGAGTTCTATTACTATGTGGGATTAAAGCCTAAGGGGAGTGCCTTTCTTGACTTTCTGGTTATTTATGAAAACCTTTTTCTAAATTTATTTATGGAGGGGAATTATGCCGGAAAAAGTAAATATTGTATCTCTGAGTCTTATGCTGTTTGGAATAATACTTTTTACTGCTTCATGCGGAAGTCAAAGAACTTTTCAAACCAAATCATCTCCCACGGGATTTAGGAGATACATAATTGTTGAGATTCCAGACTTTAAAATATCTTCGGGTTCTGTCCCAACAGATGCCACATGGAAAATTCCTAATGAAATCGCAGATAGGCTAAAAAGGGAAGACATCTTTACGGGAGTGAGTCGCTCTCCTGTGAGTATAAACGACGGGGTTCTTGTTGTAGATGGGACTTTGGATTTTACACCGGTGCCGTGGTATGAACGAATAGTTACCACACAAAGAATTATCGCACGTGTGCGTTTTATTAATAAATCTGATAGTAGCGTTATAGCTGAAGCGACCT
Source organism: uncultured Spirochaetia bacterium (assembly GCA_964389705.1). Classification (GTDB taxonomy): domain Bacteria; phylum Desulfobacterota_D; class UBA1144; order Nemesobacterales; family CSP1-2; genus PSLL01. Next base: position 8,983 of record CAYMEO010000035.1, on the reverse strand, counting down.
TTGAGGGGGTGTCTAAGGGGGGAATTATAAGCGGTGGTTTGTATTTTGCCTACTTGCGCTTAGCAGATGAGATTGTAGATTATATAAAGCTAAATTACTCTTCTTAGATGCGACCAATTTGCAATCCTTATTTATAGGATGAGGTATTGGGTAAACACAGGTCTGAATACTGGTCACTGATACCTAATAGTCCTTGACAGGATGTATATTATAATTTACAATTGAGAAAAATTCTCAATTAGATATTAACCGGTTTAGGTCGGTTTTTGTTTATTATTCTTAACCGTAGATATTCTCAGTGGTTAAATAAATGGAATCCCGACAGAACAAGAGTAAAATCAGAATGTTTGAACACAATCCAATGAAGATCAAGACACTTTTTCATAAGCGTGGGCTTAAGTGTACGCCTCAGCGGCTTGCGGTGCTGAGCATACTTGAAGAAAGTCCAAGGCATTTCTCAGTAATAGAGATTCACAAGAAGGTAAGGGAGGTCCTTCCCGAGACTGGACTTGCCACAGTTTATCGCACACTTGAGACACTTGTAAATTTGGGTTTGGTTGTAAGGGTTCACTTAGAAGATGGTTGTCATACATATATGGTTGCTCCTATGGGACACCGCCACTCAATAGTGTGCGTCGGGTGCAACCGGGTAATGGATTTTTCTGAATGTCCAATTGGGAGTATATCGAGGAAATTGTCCAGGCAAACCGGATTTACAATTCAGAAACATTTCCTGCAACTCTTTGGAAGATGTCAAACATGTCAATTAGATGTAGATGAGAGAGGGTGAAATTTTAAATGTCCCATATTCGTATACTTGATAGCATCTTTCCTCTTTCCATTATTTTTATTCTACTCCTTGTTCTTGTCGGCTATGTGCTGTTTTTAATTTCATCAAAAGGATCTATAAACGAGAAGAGTAAGCTACGCGTTACGGCTTCTTTTTATCCTTTGTATTATTTTGCTACTCAAATTGCAGGAGATAAAGCGGAAGTCATTAATATAGTCCCAGCAGGAGTCGAGCCTCATGATTACGAACCGACTGCTCGGGATATAGCACGGATTGAGAGCAGTGATCTTTTGATTCTTAATGGAGGTAATCTTGAGGCATGGGGTGATAAAATAAAAAACGAACTAAATGGTCAACATACGATAATTGTCATCGCAGGAGAGGATATGGTAGATAGACAGTTGCTAAAAGAAGGAAGGACAATTGAAGACCCCCATGTATGGCTCAGCCCCCATCTTGCGAAGAAAGAGGTAGAAAAAATAGTTCAAGGATTCATTCAAGCTGATCCTGCAAACGCATCGTTTTATCAGTCAAATGCACAATCCCTTAAGAATAAGCTCGACGCACTTGATAAAGAGTATAGGGAAGGATTATATTCATGCGTAAGCCGTGACATTGTTACCTCTCATGCGGCATTTGGCTACCTTGCACATCAGTATCACTTAAATCAAATTGCTATTGCCGGAGTTTCCCCTGATGAAGAACCCAATACTAGGAAGCTTGCCGAAATATCCGATTTAGTAAAAGCGAGAGGTATTAAAGTTATCTTTTTTGAGAGTCTTATAAGCCCCAAGTTATCCGAGACTATTGCCAGCGAAACTGGTGCAAAGACGCTTGTGCTTGATCCTATTGAGGGTATTAGCAAGAATGATCTTAAAGCTGGGAAAAACTATTTTACTCAAATGGAGGCAAACCTCCGCAATTTGCGAATCGCACTTCAATGCCAATAACAAATCATAGAGAAAATATCATAGAATTAAAAAATATATCGTTCTCCTACGGAGACGATGCGGTTTTAAATAACTTGAGCCTAGAAGTTTATAAAGGTGATTATCTTGGTATTATTGGCCCAAATGGTGGCGGAAAAACAACGCTCATTAAAATTATGCTTGGGCTTCTACCTGCCCGGGGAGAAGTAAGGCTTTTTGGAAAAGATATTCGCGAATTTAAAGAATGGTCGAAAATAGGATATGTTTCCCAAAGAGCCACTCAGATTGACATGAGTTTTCCTATAACTGTGTCTGAGGTGGTAAGTATGGGGCGATATGCGATGAAAGGCATATTCCGCTTTCTTAATGCCGAGGATAGGAAAAAGGTTGTAGAAGCATTAAGAGAGGTGGAGATGGATGGTTATCAGAACCGACTCATTGGGGATCTTTCCACGGGCCAACAGCAGCGCGTATTCATTGCACGGGCGCTTGCCGGAGAACCCGAGGTTATCGTGCTCGATGAACCGACTGTCGGAGTTGATTTAAAAACACAAGAGCAGTTTTATACGCTTTTGAGAAATCTCAATCGTGAGAAGCATATAACCCTTATCTTGGCTTCTCATGATCTTGATGTGATTGAACGCGAAGCAACCGGGCTTATTTGTATCAATCGCTCTGTGGCATATTGCGGGTCGGTGAAAGGATTTAGAATGCACGAGGGCTATTCAGATTTTTATAAAGAGAGTATAAAAATTCATCATCACTAAAATGTTTAACATCTTTCAATACGGATTCATTGTACGGGGCATAGAAGTAGGAATAGTCATTGGTGTTATCGCGCCTTTAATAGGCACTTTTCTTATACTTCGAAGATATGCACTAATCGCTGATGCCCTTGCTCACGTCTCGCTTGCGGGTGTTGCCCTTGGTTTACTCTTGGGTTTAAATCCTCTTATCAGCGCAATAGGTACTGCCGTTGCCTCTTCAGTTGCGGTTGAGCGCCTCCGCATTTCAAAGAGGGTGTATGCGGATTCTGCCCTTTCTATTTTTTTATCAGGCAGCCTTGCTCTCGCCATAGTTCTCATCAGTATCGCAAAGGGTTTTAGCGTTGATCTTTTCAATTACCTTTTTGGAAGCATCGTTACTGTCAAAACCTCTGATCTCTATGTCATTTTAATACTTGGGATTGTGGTTATCCTTTCTGTTCTCGCATTCTATAAAGAGCTTATTTATATCACATTTGATGAGGAAGCGGCACAGGTTTCAGGTATCAATACTCGCCTAATTAATATGATTCTCATAGTTCTTACCGCATTCACTGTTTCGCTTGCGATTCCAATTGTTGGCATCCTCCTTATTGCCGCCTTAGTGGTGATACCTGTTGTCACTGCAATTCAATTGAAAAAGAATTTTCTTGCCACCGTTATTTATGCAGAGATTATTTCGGTGTTATCGGTTATTATTGGAATTATTGGGTCTTTCTATTTCAATGTTCCCGCAGGAGGGGCGATTGTTCTTCTTACTATCATTATTTTTGTCTTAGTGTTTTGGTATAAAAGTGCGGTGTATAAGGGTAAAAAGTAACTCTATTGATAGGAGAAGCGAAGCGAGTTACTCTTGACTGTATAGCCTTGTATTTTATAATTGGGAAAGTTCTCAAAAATGTGACCAAATAGACGAAATCCATGGCTGAGCCGAGTACAAGCATCTATATAAAATTGAAAAGGGTCCCAGGCATAGCCATTTTAGGTCTGATCTTATTTTCCCTTCTTTCTTTAAGCCTTCATAATCATGCCTTTTGTTTTGATATTTCTTCTATTAAGAAGGTTTCTCAATCAGAATCTACATATCCGAGGCATTCTGAACAATTCTGTTCTGCTTGTCGTCTATATGGAAATATTAAATTACACAACCCAATCAGGAATATTGATTTTGGTTTTTTTGGAATTGTAATAGCCTTTTTAAAACCCGATGTTTTAATCCCATATTCGTTTTTATCCCTAAGAAATTCCCCTCGTTCACCTCCGGTAATCTGCTAAGCGGTTCTACAATTAATCAGGACTCAGGTGGATTGGTTTTCTAATACAATCAGACGCTAATTACTTATTGGAGGTGAAATATGAGAATGCAGTCTGAGGCCGGGTATTTCGGCTTATATAAGTCCATGTCTATTATATCAATATTGTTTTTTACTCTATTTTTTTCTCTGAGTATGTATAGGGAGGCTCGGGGCGATGAAAGAGAGGATGTAAAAAAGGAAATACAAGAGCTCCGAGAGCAAATGCAGAATATGCAGAAAAAGCTAGAAGAGCTTGAGCAGAAAAACAAAGAGCTAGAAGATGAGGCAAAAAAACAAAAAGAAGAAAAGGAGATAGAAAAAGCCATTGGTCAACCGACTTCCCCGCCACCTCAAGGCGGGGGATTTGTTAAAGGGCTTGTCCAGAGTCTTAATCCAGATATAAGCGCTATTGGAATATTTTCTGCGGCGTATTTTTCCACAAAGCACCCCCCCCATCGTATTGAAACCGACCCTGAAAATACTGGGATCAACCTACAGGAGGTTGAGCTTGGGTTTCAGGGTGTTGTAGATCCGTATTTTAGAGCCGATAGCTTTTTTTCATTTAGCAGAGATGGTGTTGAAGTCGAGGAGGCATATTTAACCACCCTTTCTCTTCCATTTAATTTACAGATAAGAGCCGGTAAAATGAGGAGCAAGTTTGGAAGGATAAACCTTCAGCATACGCATGTCCAGGATTTTGTAGATATTCCTCTTCCCTCTGCGAGTTTTATAAAGGGGGAGCTAAGCCCTGTAGGGGTAGAAGTCAGTTATCTTCTCCCGATTCCCTGGTATGCGGAATTGAGCGGTTCTATAAATAGCCCTGAGGGGCAAGAGCCTACCTTTGCACGTGATCAGAATGCAAATAGAGTAGATAGGCTTCTATACGTAACTCATATCTCAAACTTCTTTGAGATCTCAGACGCATTATCCGCAACTGTGGGCGGCTCTTTTGCAACGGGCTCTAATGGCACGGCTAATGGCAATCGCTCAAACCTCTATGGGACTGACCTCTTTGTCAAGTATCGTCCTTTAGAGGGCTCCTCATATCAGGCAATTAAGCTACAGGCTGAGTTCTTCTACAGACAAAGTGAAATCACTGAGGGGAATTTTAACGATTGGGGGGCGTATGCCTATATTATAGATCGCTTTGCACAGAGATGGGATGCCGGGTTCAGATTCGACTTTGTGAACAGTAATAAGAGGTTTCCTTCTATACAGGAGGGAGAACTAGCTCCGGCTCCGAAGGAGTTGCGTTACTCTGCGCTCCTTAGATTTAGTCCTTCTGAATTCTCAAGGATAGCCCTTCAGTATGAGTTTGATAACCCCGCTAGCAGGGGTAATTTCCATGCTGTTTTTCTTCAATTTCAATACGCAATCGGCGCCCACGGCGCGCATCCGTTTTAGAGGTTTGAGAAAAGGAGGTAGATATAATGAGACTGTATAGATTTCTTCAATCTATGGCACTGCCTATTTGCTCAGTTTTGCTCGGAGGAGTGTTTCTACTTGTTTCTGCACAAGATGTGTTAGCAAAGCTCAGGATTGTTAGCTCACTTCCAGATTTTGCGGCAATAGCAGAGGAGATTGGTGGGGATAAGGTTGAAGTGACAAGCCTTGCAAAGGGCTACCAGGACCCCCACTTTGTAGATGGAAAGCCGAGCTTTATAGTCACCTTGAACAGGGCTGACTTGTTGATTCATAATGGCCTAGAATTGGAGATAGGTTGGCTTCCCCCGCTTATCACCGGGGCAAGGAACCCTAAAATCCTCCCCAATAATATTGGCAACCTCGATTGCTCCACACTGATTTCAAATATCCTTGAGGTGCCAACTACAAAGGTAGACCGGAGTATGGGAGATATACATCCTGGCGGAAATCCACATTACATGCTCGATCCAAGGAATGGAATCGCGGTTGCAAGGGGGATTGCAGATAGGCTAAAACAAATTGACCCTAAGAATGCCTTTTATTACAACGAGCGTTTAGAGGATTTTACAAGGCGTCTCAGCGCAAAGATAAAGGAGTGGGATGAAAAACTCGCTCCTTATAGAAGAACACAGATCGTTACATATCACAAGAGCTGGGTTTACTTCTCTAACTGGGCTGGATTTGAGGAGGTAGGGTATGTGGAACCAAAGCCGGGTATTCCGCCTTCGCCCTCTTATGTGGCTGAGCTGATCAGGAGGATACAGAAGATGAATGTAAGGCTTGTCATTGCGGAGTCATTCTATCCCCAGAAAGTGCCGACTCTTGTTGCACAAAAGGCAGGGGCTTCTTTTCTTACCTTACCTTCGGAAGTAGGCGCGCGTGATGGAATAAATACGTACTTTGACCTTTTTGATGCAATTGTAGGTGAAATCACATCCACTCTGGCAAACCATGGGGGAAGTAATGTCTCTAACAAATAGTAGCGATGAGAGTGGTTATCTAGGTTTGCTGAACAAGTATGGTCCCACTGAGGAGAAAAAATGGATCTACCTCTTATAAAACTGGAGAATCTGATAATTGGCTATGATAAAAAGGGCCTTTTAGGTTCAATAAATCTCTCTATTGAGCAGGGCCAATTTTGGGGAATCATTGGCCCAAATGGTGGCGGAAAAACAACATTGCTGAAGACAATTCTGGGGCTTATCCCGCCTGTAAGGGGAAAAGTAGAGTATGGTAAAGATCGGTCCCTAATATTCGGTTATGTTCCACAACGCGAGAGCTTTGATCACATATTTCCGGTGTCTGTTTTTGAGTTTGTTACGATGGGCAGATATATACGGGTTCCGGTTGGCAGGAGGATTGGAAAGGAGGATCGGAAGATTGTTATAGAATGCCTTCACAAGGTTGAGATTCCACATCTGAAGGACCGCCCATTTAGATCACTCTCAGGGGGTGAAAAACAGCGCACACTCCTTGCACGTGCCCTTGCTGGGGAACCAGATGTGTTAATCCTTGATGAACCTACGGCATCAATGGACATTAAAGGAGAGACCGCCATTATGGAGTTAATAAGAAAGATAAAAGAAGAGGAAAAAATCACGGTTATTATGGTGAGCCATTTCCTAAATGCTGTTGCCAGATTTGCCGATCATGTCGCTATGGTTGATAAAGACGATGACTTCTTCCGTGCAGGGACTATAGAAGAGGTTTTCATAGGTGAGACTTTGAGCAGGATTTTTGGGCTTGATGTAGGTATAGAGTGGGTTTCAGGTAGGATGCAAATTATATCCAACAGATAGCCGAAATTAAAAAGGAAGGGGAGATATAATGACAGAAGAAATTAATTCCGGCCAGTTCATTCGGGACTGGGTTATTAAAGCATTTAATTTGCCAATGGAGGCAGTAGTTGATATAAGTAAGCATATCTCTTCAGGGAGCACCGTTATAACTGTTCATTCATGTATGGATCATATGCATGAATACACAATCCTGAAGGCCCCAGACGATATTAAGTATGAGGATATAGAACTACTGAGAACCGAGAATGAACACAAACACCATACTCATAAAAAGAACAATATTCTCGGTTATCTATTTCGTTTTTCTATTTGGTGGCTCAGTCTGTCTGGTTTATATATCTTGTTTGCTACATGCCCCTGTTGCGGGCAGACTGGATGCCCAGTTGGAGCGGGCACTGCTGGTCTTGTAGGTGGATTCTTTACCCTATGCAGGCAAAATTGGAGTGGGCCAATTAAGTTTATATATAGCAGGCTGTTGAGGGAAAAGTAGATTAGATTTGGCTAAGAAAATCTGTGTTTAAGGATTGGGGGAAATCTTGGATACTTCTTCATTTGGAGAATTTATAAAGAGTTACTTTCTCTGGCGTGATCCCATGATTGTTGGGGCTGTATCCGGGGCTATATGCGGATTTTTAGGGGTCTACATAGTTCTGCGTCGGATTGTTTTTGTAGGTGCGATGCTCTCGCAGGTCTCGAGCTTTGGTGTGGCTCTTGCCTTTTACCTTCAGGGGTTTACTCTCCTCGGTTTGTTCAGGTCTTTAATTGATCCATTTGCTTTGTCATTAGTTATGACAGGGGCTGTTGCGCTTTTCTTTGCTTTAAATAGAGGGCTTTTTCGTATAAGCCAGGAGGGAGTAATAGGGTTTGGATATCTGATCGCCTCTGGAATTGTGGTGATTATAGGCGACCGAATTACACACGAGGCTCACGATATAGCCGATATACTCTTTGGAAGTGCCGTTGTTGTAGATCCCAAAGAGGTCTACATTGTACCTGGTGTGACTCTTCTTTCGATTATCATTCATTGGGTATTCTTCAAAGACTTTATATTTGTTTCTTTCGATCCTGAGACGGCAAGGTTATTTAAGTATCCGGTAAGGATGCTAAACACAGTTCTGCTTCTCACAATTGGAGTTGTAATAGCCGTTACAACACGGGCTCTCGGAGCACTTCCTGTTTTTGCTTTGGCTGTCCTTCCTCCTCTTACTGCCCTTTTCTTAACTGAAAAACTGGGATGGGTTTTTATAATCTCGGTTTTAATAGGGGTTTTATCTGCCGTACTCGGTTATTACTTTTCTTTTATTCTATCTCTTCCAACCGGCGCTTCTATAACAACCTGCGCATCATTGTTTTTTATATTAGGAACAGGTTGGTATGGGGTTAGGCATTTGGTTTAGGATTGTGATGAGTTGTGTTTTTGTAGGAAGAGTCTCAGTTTGAAATTCTGACTGCTGCTCTATGATTAAGATGTGTATACACACTCGATTCGCAATTGCTTTTGTCATTTCCTCTCTGATTTTATTGGAATGTGGCAGATATGGGAAAGTAAGAGAGGATCTAGATTTTATTTTTCCTAAATATGTTAAATGCGATGTGATGGAAGTTACCAGCGGTAATACCTTCTACTGCCAGCTTTCAAATAGAGAGACAGAAAAAATTAAGCTGATTGGCATTGAGATACCAGAGTCCATTGAGGAAAAAGCAGAGGCGTTTACAAGGTCCATTCTTAGAAGAGGGGATCCGGTAAAACTTGAGTTTGATAAAGAGGTAAGGGACAGTTATGGACTAATCCTCGCTTATGTATATTTACCCAGTGGAAAAATGGTCAATACTTTACTCATTCAGGAAGGATATGCCCGGGTTGAGATAAATCCTCCTAATGTGAGGTACAGGGATTTATTTTTGAATTTGGACAAATCGAATAGATAAATCATCAATTCTTCAATTACTGTTTAAATTTTAAAATACGCGGTTTGTCCCT
>CAYMEO010000034.1:0-27182 GCA_964389705.1 uncultured Spirochaetia bacterium | reverse complement strand
TTCAGAATGCGGTCTTTCTGCTTGACCTTCAGAGACTTTTCAATACCCGTGCTGTAGGTTTCAATGAAACTTGGCTCGACATCAAGGAGCTTTTGAAGGAGCGCTGTAAAGCGGTGTGAGCGAGCCTGCTCCTTATTCAGAGTCTCAACCTCACTTAAATACTGTGTTATGATTTTATCCCAATTTGTCCGACGTATCTCCGGTATTCGCGCGGGTTTTTCGGTGAGCTTTGTCTTCTTTGCCATCAGGCTCTCCCCCGCTCCATAATACGGCGCGCCAACTCAAACGCCGCCGCAATACGAATTATCTTTACATCAGACAGCCCTTTGATTTCGAGCAGCCTTTCAAGAGGTTGATTGGCAAGCTCCTCTATAGAGCCGAATTTCTGTATTACCTCTTCGGCTATTTTCTCCGCAGGTTTGCCCTTGATACCTGTGGAGATCAAGATGGCAAGCAGTTCCTGATCTGTGAGTTTGTCCGCTCCCTCCTCTCTCAGTTTGCCGCCAGGATGGTTCCAGCTAGCTATCAAGAAGTCGTCTCCTTGTTGTTCTTTAAGATGGTCATTTTAGTGATTCATACAATCCAAAGTTCAGTCACCCTTTCCCATATCGTTAAATAACTTTTCAATGAGAGGCTTAATCGGGGGCACTTCATACCATCAGGACCTCTTGCAAAATAGAGTTTAAAACAATTCCCGCTAAATTGGCAAATCTCCCCCTATTGGTTATAATTCAAATCCTATTATGGAAACCACATTCCTGAAACAGCTATGCGAGGCTCCGGGGCTGCCGGGGGCGGAGGAGCCAGTCAAAGAGATAATCATTTCAGCACTGAAGGAATTCACCGAAGAGATAACCGAAGACGCTCTTGGTAATGTTGTCGCACATATTCCCGGAGATGGGCCGAGGGTTCTACTCGATGCACATATGGATGAAGTGGGATTTATGGTCAGGTATATAAACGAAAGGGGTTTTTTGCGTGTAATACCCCTCGGAGGCATTGACCCCAAGGTCTTTTACGGACAGAGGTTGGTCGTATGGGGCAAAAAGCCACTAGTAGGAATGGTTGCTGCCTCGCCACCCCATATAAGAAAAGAGGGCGAAAAAGAGGCGCCTGAGGTTGAGGATTGTTTTATTGACCTTGGACTCTCGCCAGAAAAGGTTTCGAGTCTTGTAAAGGTCGGTGACGTCGTTTCTTATTTCTCTCCATTTGTAGAAACGGAAGATGCGGTAATCTCCAAAGCCATAGATGATAGGGTCGGACTTTTTGTAATTCTTGAGGCGCTAAGACAAAAACCCAGAATCGGTTGCGATCTCTATGTCTCGGCCACGGCTCAGGAGGAGGTAGGACTCAGAGGCGCAAACGTCATTGTTCCCCAATATGAGCCTGAGATTGTAATTGCCCTTGAAGGTACAGTTGCTAATGATATTCCCGGTGTTCCAGAACACAAGACATTAGCCAAGGTGGGAAAGGGCCCGGAGATAAGGCTTTCGGATAAGTATCTCGTTGCTAACCGGGCGCTGAGCTTCTTCATAATTGAACTGGCCAACAGGCGCAAAATACCACACCAGGTGACAGCTAAGAAGGTCGGCAGTACAAACGCCACTGCCATGCAGGTCACTGGAAAAGGAAGTCGAGTCGGTGCCGTTTCCGTTCCAGTACGCTATCTACACAGCCCAGGGTGTCTGGCTTATAAGAGCGATATTGAGGAGACTATAAAGCTTATCACAGCCATTTTAGAAGAGATTAAACATTTTAATCCAAAGAGCTAAAAATCTTCCACAGATATATGTTATCTACTTATTTTTATTGGATACGTTGCAGCGTGCCCCCAGTTATAGCAAACACAAGATTCTTCCTTAAGAATTATATTGGTATATTTTAGAATTGGTATAAAGAAGGGCAATGCGGCGCTTAAAAATCATGACTTATAACATCCATTATGGGATTGGTCGGGACAATTACTACAGGCTTGACAGAATCATAGACATTATAAAAAGCGAAGATCCCGATGTGGTCGCTCTTCAAGAGGTTGATAAAAAACTGTTCCGCACCAATTTCGATGACCAGCCCAGGATTATTGCCGACGCCCTGGGTATGTACTTTCACCACTGTGTGAATCGCCGCATAGGAGACGGCGAGTTTGGAATCGCCACTTTAAGCCGATTTCCAATTCGGGAAAACCAGAGATACGATCTTTCTTTCCATCCTCGATTCAGCCTCCGATACATTGAGCCTAGAGGCACCCTATACAGCGATATTATCCTTGATTCAACGCATCTTCATGTGTTTAACGTACATCTGGGACTAGGTATTCGAGAGAGGATTTATCAATGCCGCAAGCTGCTCAGCGAATCAATACTACTCAATGGAATGCCCCGAGATCCTACAGTCATTTTGGGAGATTTTAATGATAGACCGATTTCGGTTGTGAATTCATCCATACAGAACTATTTTCATGATGCCTTTAAGCTATCGGGCTGTAGAGATGGAGCCACATTTCGCTGGGGACCTATCAAACTCAAACTCGATCGTATATACGTTAGCAATCAAATCCACCCTATTAGAGCCTACGTCTCTCATACTCCCCTATCTCGGCTTGCATCAGACCACATGCCTTTGATTATAGTTGCTGAGATAAAAGGTTGATATTAGTACGGCAATCAAATTAATCGAAATATCATATGCAGAGATACCATATAAATCACCCTAAGCTTGTTTTGCTCTTATTAGTGTTAATCGCTACATTTACGTTGGCATCCATAGTGACTGCCGAATCAGATGAAAAACCAGTATCAGGGACAAGAGAGGAGGTAGCAACTGAACTCGAGATGGCAAAGAGGATTTACCTCGATTACTACAAGGACTCAATGAACCTCGATAGGTCAATAGAAATCCTCGAAGGCATACTTGAGAAGGATCCCGATAACGTAGAGGCTTTAATTTTCCTCTCAAGGGTCTGGCTCACTTATGGATATGCAAAGGCCCCCAATGACAAAGAAAAGCTCAGGGTATTTAATAACGGAATAAAGGCAGCAAAAAAGGCTATAGAACTCGCGCCGGATAACCCTGATGCCCATTTTTTCTATGCGGCGAACTTGGGTTCATGGGGAGAAGCACGTGGGGTTTTAAAATCCCTATTCTTGCTCCCAGAAATAAAAAGGGAGCTAAAACTCATACTCAAGCTTGACCCAAACCATGTCTATGCCCTAGGCATGAACGGTCTTTTGTATTATACAATTCCCGACTTTATGGGAGGCGATCTCCACATATCCGAGATATATCTGAGAAGAGCCATAAGGCTCGACCCACACCTTACAGTGTTGAAAATATACCTCGCAAAGAACCTAATAAAACAAAAGAGATATAATGAAGCAAAAGAAGTGCTCAAAGAGGTAATAGAAGAAAAAACCCCAACTATCTATCCAGATTGGTACTTCAATAGAGAAACGGCAAAGAATTTAATAGCCGAGATAGAGAAAGAAAGCCAAAGAACACCCCTTCCTAATCTTGTGATTCCAAAATGGTAGAATTCCCCTTCTTCAAATGTACTATTATTGTATAGATGTGATAAAAGCCGGGGGTGAAGGATGATATGTTATGCTGCAATCCCTACCTAGCGCTGATTGTGCCTCGGCTATTGCCTCTTCAACTGTTCTAAACGGCTCAAAACCTATGCGCCTTGCGGCTTCAAAGTCCTTTGCCCCTGCTAGAAAAACCCTGCTGAGGTGGCGCAGGGGAAATACCCCCTGACCCCATAGTATAAGCGGGTGAACCCCATGAAATCCATACGCATATCTATACTTGTGGATATATTCGGGACGGTGTGCAAAGTCCTCGGCATAGAGGTCCCATATATCATAGGGGTCTTGCATATTCGGAAGAACGCGGTTGAAAAACTCAATATAGGAAGGATGGTTCATCTCATGAAACTCTGCCAGACAAGGGTTTACAAAGATGGCAATCCCCCCTTCTCGAATAAGGGGCTTGTTATGGTAGAGTCCAAAGGCATAGGAAAGAGCCTGGTTCCTCACCAAGATAGGATTAATCTTAGAGAGATTTGCATAGTATGACTGATTTGGAATACCGTATATGGCAATATCTGTCTGATTAGGTAGTGAGACTACCTGCTGTTTATATAGTATATCTAGTGTTTTTTCATGCACATCGGCAATATTGCCCGCAAATACGGCTATGGTTTCCTGTGGTTGCGCGGTATTGAGAACAGACCCAATTGTAAAGATACGCCTTCCATGCCTTGCCAACTCCCTTTCAATAACGGCTCCCATTTCCCATATGAGCTTCTGGAAAGACGATCTCTTGGCATCCATTACGGATTTTCCGCTTGCTCCTCGAAACGGCCTATGGTGCTGGCGTATGCTACGGTAACTGCTGAGTCCAACAACAATGGACTTCCATCCGCCGTGAAATGGAAGACTCGTGATGTTTACATAGAAGAGCTGGTCTGATTCGATAACCGCTCTATTTACCTCAACCTCAAATCCCCTCTCCGTTTCCCCTACAAGGACGAGATTTTCTCTGTCTTCTGCATCATGGCAGTAGAGACGATTTGGACCAAATGACAGGGGGATTTTAGTGCCCAAAATCGTTGATAACTCTCCATTTGTAAACTTGCGGTGAAGCGCATTTGCACAGATTAATCTGATATTGCCCCTTTTTACCCCGACTTTCTCCAACTCCTCTAAGAGAACGGTAACGGCTACCTCTCTAAAGTCCGGTTTTTTCATTGGTATTTGGGGAATCACAGGGTCATCAAATGCTATGGTAACATTCGATTTCGGTCCCACCAATCTAGAAACCGGCTCATGGGCGATAGGAGAATAAAGGGCGCTTCGGATGGCATCCTTGAGGTTCTCTAGGGCCGCAAATGGAGGGGGAGGCTTTAAAATTTGAGTCCTATCCGGGAGAGTAACGGTGATAAAATCGTCTCCACAAGCAATCTGTGCGGTCTTCATAACCCGCCTCCTACGGATCATCCTCAACGATTTTCATACAGAAAATGTCCTAAGTCAATAGGGAAGTCCTACAAAATGCACGTATTTACTTTGTGTTATGCTATTATAATAATCCAATTAACTGCACGCGAGTTTAAGTAGATCAAATTAATATTCAAGGGACGGGGAAAAATGAGTGAGATTGAGATATTAAGTGCCTTTGAGAAGATGATAGGCAACTACCCTGACCTGCCTGTGATAGAAACAAAAGAACTACTCCGGCAGAATCTACCAAAATTCGATATTCAGGATGAGGCAATAATCGAGGCTCTTCTCAGGGATAGAGATAACATCCTCGATAAATCGTTTATAGAGGGCATTGAGAATTACCTAGAGAATACAGCGTTAGATAGCAACAGAAGGGATTTCCTAAAAAGCGAAGAGGGACAAAGAAAGGTTGTAGAGATCTTTATTTCTGTCCTCCAAAACCTCATAGATTATTTCTATCACGTTATCCTTACTAGACAATTCGGTGGGTAATATCAAATTCAGTAGAGACGCAAACTCTGCGCCTCTACACTATAATAATTTCAACCCCTTTGTTCAATCGGTACATAGTCGCGCTTTCCAGGTCCCAGATATATCTGCCTTGGGCGTGCTATCTTTGTTTCCTCGTCAAGCAGCATCTCTTCCCATTGCGCGAGCCACCCTGAGGTTCGAGGAATGGCAAAAAGGACAGGGAACATGTCAACAGGAAGCCCCATGCTCTGGTAGATCAAGCCTGTATAAAAGTCCACATTCGGATAAAGCTTCCGCTTGACAAAGTATTCATCTTCAAGTGCGATTCTTTCAAGCTCAAGCGCAATGTCAAGTAGAGGGTTTTTTCCAGTAACCTCAAAAACCTGATATGCAATCTCTTTAACAATCTTCGCCCTTGGGTCATAGGATTTGTAAACCCGATGTCCAAATCCCATGAGCTTGCCCTCTCCGGCCTTTACCCTCTTGATAAACTCAGGAATCTTATCCTTTGACCCAATCTCAGTAAGCATATGAAGCACAGCCTCATTTGCCCCGCCGTGAAGCGGCCCGTAGAGAGCGGCAATGGCAGCGGCAGTGGCCGAGAATGGATCTACCTGAGAGCTTCCAACACTTCTCATCGCATTGGCACTGCAGTTCTGTTCGTGGTCTGCGTGAAGTATAAAGAGGACATCAAGTGCCTTTTCTATTATCGGATACCCTCGATACCTTTCCTCAGACATCTTAAACAACATACTCAGGAAATTCGCCGTATAACTCAAATCATTATTTGGATATACATAAGGCAGTCCGCGGCTGTGGCGGTATGAAAATGCCGCCAGTGTTGGCATCTTTGCAATCAGTCGGTGAATCTGTATCATTCTTGATTTTGGATCGAATATATTTTTGGCGTCGGGATAGAATGTTGAGAGTGCCCCAACAGTCCCAAGGAGCATGCCCATAGGATGGGCATCGTGTCGGAATCCCTCCATAAATTTCTTGATGTTTTCGTGTACAAATGTGTGATGTGTTATGTTATAGACCCATGCATCATACTCAGATTTAGTCGGCAGTTCCCCATGTAGGATTAAATAGGCAGTCTCTAGATAATTGCTCTTTTCTGCCAATTGTTCGATCGGATAGCCCCTATACATAAGGATACCTTTGTCTCCGTCAATAAAGGTTATTCTACTTTTACATGACGCGGTGTTGGTAAATGCAGGGTCATAACTCATGAGTCCAAAGTCGTCGTCTGAGACCTTAATTTGACGCAGATCAATTGCCCGAATTGTTCCATGACTTATTGGGATTTCATAGCTCTTTCCAGTCCTATTATCAATAATTGTTAAGGTTTCTTTAGCCACTTTACTACCTCCTTGAGGGAATCAGCCATAAATAAAATACTTATACCTGAATTCCAAAGTTCTTCAAATTTCATAAATCATATCCCCCATCCGCCGCTTAGATGAATATTAGCCCCGTTAATGTATCTTGCCTCTTCTGAAATAAGAAAGCAGGTAACCGCTACAGCATCATCTGTGGTTCCCACATATCCGGCAGGGATCCTGCCCGTCATTTTTGATAGCTCCTCTTCTGGTGCACTTCCAGAGTTAATAAAACCCGGGGATATAGAATTGACTGTTATTCCATAAGGGGCTAGAATCCGGGCAAGCGATCGGGTAAGAATCAGTACACCTGCCTTGGCAATATAATGAGCGGTTATTTCAGTTTGGGCAACAAGCTGATCCGCATTTGCCATACTGAAATTTATAATTCTGCCCCATCTGCGCTCCTTCATCCCCGGTGCAACAAGTCGGCTTAGATAAAAGACTGGATGGAGGTTATTATCAAACATCGAGTGCCACCCCTCTATAGTTTCCTCGAGAAGATTAATGCGGTGATAAGGCCCAGCACAGTTGATCAGGGCATCAATCCTCTTCCACTCGGCTTCAACACGCCGCACAAGCCCCTTGGCTGCTACCGGATCGGAAACATCGCACCGCATTTCAAGTCCGCGTGAGCCCTTCTTACGCACCGCTTCAACGGTATCTTTTGCCTCACCCTCGCTTTTACGATAGCATATGGCAATAGACCAACCCCTCTTCGCCAACTCAATGGCAATTGCACGCCCAATACCACGGGCACCACCAGTTATCAATGCAACTTTTTCATTCATAAGCCCCTCATTATTAACATATAAATCTACACCCCTCCATTTACTAGAAATCCATTAAACCCTTATTGGCAGAGGGGTAAAGCAGCCGACAAAGACGAGAAGCGCAATAGCGCCTAAAATTTTCCTCTTTCCATCAAGTGGTATTTCATCATCCTTTGTAGGCGGATGTCTAGTGCCCATGATTGAAAGGAGCATTGCCCACATGATCCATCCAAGCCATCCATCAAACACAAGGCCCTTGTAAGGATCGAGAGAGACCCCTCTCCAGATGGATTGAACAAGATGAACTATTGGCTGAGTACCTATACCAAGGATCAATAGCACGAAAATCATAGAAACAGAGATCCGACGGTGCCACTTCCTTGGAAGAAGGGCATACATAATGTGACCACCATCGAGCTGGCCCGCTGGGATAAGATTAAGCGCCGTTACAAAAAGCCCGATCCATCCGGCGAATGCAACGGGATGAAGAAGAATATCCTTTCCCTCGGGAACCTTCCCAAAAAAGGTATCTGAGAGAAATGAGAATATTAGGGGCGATCCAAGTGTCATTCCAGGGGACTCGAGACCCGTAGTTCCAACAATCCTTGAGAGTTTAATGCCTATTATTATTATGGGAATTGCAGCAATAATCCCCAGAAGCGGTCCCGCTATTCCTATATCGAAAAGCGCCCTTTTGGTTGAAATCGGAGATTTAATCTTAATAAAGGCGCCAAACGTCCCTATAGGAGAGATAATAGGGGGAGCAGGTATGAAATATGGAGGCGTGATATCAACGCCGTATTTTTTTCCATATATATAGTGCCCCATCTCATGAGCGCCGAGGATGAAGAGAAGTGCGGCTGAAAAAGCGACACCATTTATAATACTCCCTCCCTGAAGAAAACCAGCTAAAAAGGTGGTAGCAAGGGTTATTAAGAAAAGAACGACCTGGATTTTTTTATCTCTCATTTGGTCAGATCTAAACTGAGCTCCACTAGACAACGGAACTTCCATATAAATAATACCTAAAGAGTTAGAAATTGAAAGGATGGCAGAGATAAAAACTAGGGTGCCTTGTCAGTTTTTTCTCGAGATAATGCTTTGCTAACTCCGAGTCCCAAGGATCAATCCACACTCACGATCTAGTCTCCTTTAAGTCAGCTAAAATAACAAGTACAAACCTATCGGGATGGAGATACTCCTGGGCTACTCTCAAGATGTCTTTCTCATCTACAGCTTTTATATGCCCCGGATATTTATCAAAATAATCAAGCCCAAGGCCATAGAACTCCAATAATGCCATATTTCTAGCCACCTCTTTATCAGTTTCAATCCTTAAAGGAAGGCTCTCTATGAGATGCGCCTTGGCATCTTCTAGCTCCTTTTCTGAAACGGCATTTTGTCGGATTCTTTTCATATTTTCCAACACCAACCGAACGGCATCTGCTGCGCTGGGATTTTTAGTCTGGAGTTCGACCTGAAAGTAGCCAGCGTATTTCCTAGACACATAGGCACTATCCACATTATAAGCGAGCCCCCTTTTATCCCTGATCTCATTTACAAGGCGCGATGAGAACCCACCTCCACCGAGTATGTAGTTCATAACTTGAAGGGCATAATAGTCGGGATTATCCCGCCTGATACCCAGATGGCCAAGTACGATATTTGCTTGAGCAACCTTACGGTCTAGTTTTATTGAGATGGTCTCACTAATACCCCGAGGCAGAGGAATCTGATTTTCCTGTATCTGCTTTGGATGCCAGTTCCCAAAATCTCTTTTAACTAAGTCCTTTGCTTCCTGGAGGGTTATATCCCCCGCTATCGCAATAATCGTCCTGTTTGGAACGTAGTAGTTTGAGTGAAAACCCAATATATCGGCTCTATCTATATTTTTTATGCTCTCCTCACTTCCCTCTATGATACGACCATAAGGGTGAGTATCAAAAAGCGTTTTAAGGAACTGCCTCTCTACTACCCAGCCAGGGTCCTCTTCATTCTTTCTCAGCTCCCCTTGAATCTCAAGAACCTTCTTTTCAATCTCCTCTTGGGCAAAAACAGGATTTATCAAAATATCTCCCAGAATTTCAAGTCCCTTCTCAGAGTACTTCTTTAGAACGACAAGCTCAGCCTCCATATAATCATAATCCGCACCAGTAGAGAGAGAGGCTCCCATAAAATCAATCTCCCGGGCGATCTCCGTTGCCGTCCTCTTTGTCGTTCCCCGTGTGAGAAGCCCTGCGGTAAGGTTTGCTAAGCCCGCCTTCTGATCAGGTTCAAATACAGAGCCTGCCTTAATCAGAACATCTACTACTATCATCGGAACACCGGGTCTCTCCGATACGAGAAGTATAATTCCGTTATCGAGAACGACCCGCTTACCTAAAGGTTCTGATAATGCCCAGTCAACATGTAAAGCGGGCATTAATAGAACTAAAACCGATACATATAATATCCCTATTTTTCCAGTTCTCATTTCAGCCGTCCTTAGAGATATTAAGACTGTGGCTTCTCAGGGATAAGTACCCCTACAGTTCTGTTATCTCGAGTTAGGTACTTCTTTGCAACATTCATAACATCCTGTGCTGTAACAGCTCTGATGCCAGGGATGTAGTCTCTTACCATCTTCCAGTTTCCAAGGATTTCATATTGACCTAGAATGAAACCCCTTCCAAATAGAGAGTCTTGACTAAAAACAAATGAGGATTCTAACTGATTCTTGGCCTTCTCTAGCTCATATTGGGAGATTGGCTCCTTTTTTATCCTTTCTATTTCATTATATATCGCATCTTCTACATCCGAAGGATTCTTTCCAGGAAGAACCTGTGCATAAAAATATGTAAGGCCTGGGTCAATACTGAGGCGCGAATAATCCCCGCCTATAGATAGCGCAACCTGTTTATCATAAACCAAGCTCTTATACAGCCTTGAACTGTTCCCTTTTGCAAGAATTGTAGAAAGGACCTCAAGGGCAAAGCTATCATGGCTTGTAAGATTCGGCGTATGATAAGCTATAGCAACAAATGGAAGCTCCGCTGTCCTCCTCAGTGTCACACGGATTTCCCCCCTCTGTGGTGGCTCTATACTCCTCACCTTAGGCGGAGATACACTAGATTTTATCTGACCGAAGCTCTTTTCTATCTTGGCAAGTAGCTCCTCAGACTTAAAGTCTCCGATCACCACAACAACTGCATTATTCGGGGCATAGTATGTCTTGTAATAGCTATATACATCGTCCCGTGTAAGCTGTTCTATATCAGACATCCAGCCGATAACGGGAGAATGATAGGGATGGACTTTAAAGGCAGCGGCGTCAACCTGCTCTAAAAGGTCAGATACAGGATTATCCTCCGTGCGAAGGCGTCTTTCCTCAATAACCACATTCCTCTCTAGCAGGAAGAGCTTTGGGTCTAAAAGCACATCGGTCATGCGATCAGATTCAAGGTCAAGGAGTATATCAATCTTTCGGGAGGATATGTTTTCAAAATAAACCGTGTAATCCTCTGTTGTAAAGGCATTATCGTTGCCCCCGTTTTTCTCTACCGTTTCAGAAAACGCACCGGGGCCATACTTTTTAGCTCCCCTAAACATCATATGCTCAAGCATGTGTGAGATCCCCGTCATCCCGAGGTGCTCATTTCTTGAACCGACCCTGTACCAAACCTGCAATGTAACCGTTGGGTTTCTATGATCCTCAAGAAGAAGAACCCGAAGGCCATTTGTGAGCGTAGCCTCCCGGACCTGCCAAATATCCTGAGACTCAACCTTGGTATATGAGGATAGGACTAAAAGAAGGGAAAATACGCTTATTATGATTTCTCTCAGTCTATGACTTAGGATTAATTTCATCTGTTCAGATCCCTATTATTTAATCACAAAAATAGACCAGCCACAATAGAGACTTTCTCTAGTATCTATCTATTCGTTTCCTGATATTTTGAGTAGGTCCCCCATCGCCCCCTACACAATCCTCAGGCATAGCTCCGGTAAGCCCCTATGTAGACTGTAGACTTGAGAACATTTTTGTACGCCTCCTTACAAAGAGGTAATCCACTAATGTTTTTTCCAACTATCTAGTGGAACCCATTTTACGGATTTTTTCCTTTAAATATAAGGCCCCTACTACTCTTACTATCCATTTATCGGTTTTGGCATATGAATTGCTCTATAAGTCCAAGAAAAGAGATAAGTAAGGGAGGTTAATAATCATGCCTAAGGTTATTTTCGGTATTGATCTTACCAAACCTATGGATAAACAAGATGTACCCGGGCACAACAGATGGCATCCTGATATTCCGGCGGTAGTCTCCGTGAATCCAGGTGAGGTCTTTCGTGTTGAATGTAAAGACTGGACTGATGGGCAAATTCAAAACAACGATAGTCCTAATGATGTCCGTGATGTAGATCTATCAATTGTCCATGTCCTAAGCGGACCGATTTGGGTCAACGGTGCTAAGCCTGGTGATATCTTGGTTGTGGATTTACTGGACATTGGAGCCCTTCCAACCTCAGAGTGGGGTTTTACAGGTATCTTCGCTAGAGAAAATGGAGGCGGCTTTCTTACTGATCACTTTCCTAATGCAGCTAAGGCAATCTGGGACTTTGAAGGCATCTATTGTAAATCTCGGCATATTCCAGACGTTAAATTCGCAGGACTCACACACCCAGGGTTAATTGGCTGTGCTCCATCACATGAGTTGCTTGCCAAGTGGAATAAGCGGGAGGCAGAACTCATCGCAACAAACCCAAGCAGGATTCCTCCACTGGCAGCCCCGCCAAATCCACAAAATGCGATCCTTGGAAAGGTGAAAAAGGGTACTCCTGAGTTTGATAGAATCGCCAAAGAAGCTGCGCGTACAGTTCCCCCGCGCGAGCACGGTGGCAACTGCGATATTAAAAACCTCTCTCGTGGTTCTCGCATTTATTTCCCGGTATATGTTGAAGGCGCAAAACTCTCCATGGGTGACATCCACTTCTCACAGGGCGACGGTGAGATCTCATTCTGCGGGGCTATAGAGATGGCAGGGTGGATAGATCTCCATGTAGACATTATTAAAGGTGGAATAGCAAAATACGGAATTATAAATCCTATATTCAAGCCGGGGCCAGTCGAACCCCGGTATTCTGAGTATCTGGTTTTTGAAGGTATATCAGTTGATGAGCAAGGTAAGCAGTATTATCTGGATGCTCACATCGCCTACCGACGTGCATGCCTAAATGCCATAGAGTATCTGAAGATGTTTGATTATACAGGCGAACAGGCATACATACTTCTTAGCTGCGCTCCCTGTGAGGGGCGGATTAGCGGTATAGTAGACATACCCAATGCCTGCTGCACACTTGCAATTCCAACAGAGATCTTCCAAAGGAATATTCTACCATCATAGCCGGACATTATTAATAAAAATGGAGGCCAACGGCAGTGCCTATTTATGAGTTCATGTGTGAAAACTGTGGTCCCTTTGAGGTAAGGCGCGAAATGAAAGACGCAAGTAAGCCAATAGTTTGCTCAAATTGCAAGGCTGTTGCTGAACGTATTTTTTCAGCCCCGGGTTTAATTACAACCCAGAAAACCTTGCGACCACGCATCGAGCAAAGTAAAAAACCAAAAATAATTAGGCATTCCCGGAGCGAGGAATCCATCCCAAAACGAAAACACCCTCACCAAGGTAGCGGACGACCTTGGATGATAGGCCATTGAGGCCCACTCAGATAAGGAGAAACTGATATGAAGGTCGGGTCAGAGATTGCGATCAACGTTTTGCTTGTTGCCATTGGTGGGGCACTTGGAGCCATCAGTAGATACCTATTAGGAGGTTGGATTCAAAGTCACACTGGTTCTACATTCCCATGGAGCACTTTTATCATCAATGTCTCCGGAGCATTTCTGATCGGAATTGTACTTGGTTTCGTTGAGAGGGGTATTCTTCCAGCTAATGCACGCTTACTACTTGCAACCGGTGTTCTCGGTGGTTACACTACCTTTTCTACCTTCAGCCTTGAGACGATGTCACTTCTCATATCTGGTAGCAAAGAAATGGCCCTATTGAACACAATTGGTCAGACCGTTATTGGGCTTATTGCCGTATTCTCGGGCCTTATTCTCGTCCGATCGGTAATGGCATAGCCGAGTAAAGTAAATACCGTTCCCGAATCTTTTTGACAACGCTTCCTATTCTTTTCTCATTTTTAGCCACCCACTTAGGCACAAGAGCAGTTACAACAGACTGTTAATTATTGGCATAGAATTTGCTATATTACAAAAAACGAGAGAAGATTAAGGAGGGGAAAATGGATACACAAAGGGCAATTCAGATAGCAAGAAGGGAATGGGAAAACATAAAGGTTTCGCTTGAGATGTGCGGTGATATAGGAGAATTCTCCGTCAAAGATTATATAAACATAAACGGTAGGTTTGCCCTCCCATCCGTGGATATAACCCTAGTAAGAAACCTTATAGAGATGGACAATAAGTTTCCAATCTATGGATATTTCACACAAGAGGCTGCCTATGTTTTCTCCACACTTGCCTCAAGAGCAGGCAAAAGGATTGGCCTTATAGGTAGAGTGGCTAGAACATTTGGTATCGGATATAGTCTGGTTCGAACCGGTTGTCTTGCCTCAAATAGCAACGAAAAACAACGCAATGAGCAGATGTCATTCTTTAGGTTTTTCTTCCGTCCCGGATGGGGATCTAAATGGGATTTCTATTCACCATCAATAAAAACGAGAATGAAGCTTGTATTTGACAAATTCAGTGCGTGGCAGCGCGCAAAAGAGGAAATGGAAGAGGCCGCCCGAATAGATAGGTGGAGAGCGGCATAAGAAAAGATTCAGATAAGGAGAACAGTATGAAAAAAATCAGGAGGATAAATCACATGGAAGAAGCAAGGAAAGAACTATTAAAGATCGAAGAGATAAAAGTCCAAGACTATACAGATACAGTTAGAGAACTCACGGGGTTCATAAGAGAAAACTATATCACTGGTCTTGAACTCGGCTTACACCTCTGGGGAGAAAACTTAAAGATAATTAACAGCCAGATTGACCGATGGATTTTGGTACAGAAGGAATATGTAAGTCTAATAAAAGATAGCCTTGATAGGTTTCCGAGTGAGGAATTCAAATTTTGGAATATAAATTCAGAGTTCGCAAATGCCTATATAGAGAAGTTGATTTCTTCTGAGAAGGACTACTCCAAGGTCGTAATTAACACATCGGATAGATTTGTGAAAGGGGCTTTTGCACTCATGAGAAAGGCCATTGAGAGAATATTTCCAAGCTAATACGGTAGGTAGAATTGCACCCAAATGCGATTTAATTTGTGATCTTTATTGCCCTCGACTTCATTCGCTGTGTTTGGAGAGACCCAAGCTAAAAGCTCGGTATCGGGCTTTTTGGATTATATTGTGTGATTAATAACGCGGGACACGTAAGTTTGAAAACAATTCTGTAAGAAAACCCACAAAATTGTAGGTTCTGATAATTTCTCCCACATCCCAAATAATCTTGGCTTCTTTGAGTTTCCTTTTAAATAGAAGCCCTTGGCAACTTCTATATTTGATTGTCTGCCCCGGCATAGAAATTGCGAAGTCATATCAAATTCATATGAAAAACACCATTTGATACTAAAAACAGAAGGAGGAAATCCAATGAGGATCAAAGACTTCTTAAGAAGCGGACACACCCCAACTCTATTCAGTGCGTTTCTGTATTTTGACATAAGCTTTATGGTCTGGGTTATGCTAGGAGCTCTCGGCGTTTTCATATCCGAAGAATTCAGACTAAGCGCATCACAAAAGGGTTTGATGGTTGCGGTACCACTTCTCGGTGGTTCTCTTCTTAGAATACTCTTTGGCATTCTCACAGACAGATTCAGAGGAAAGAGAACGGCGATTGCCGGGCAGATTGCCACCATGATTCCCCTTATTCTGGGATGGAAGTTTGCAAGTTCAATGACCCAAATCCACATAATAGGACTTCTTCTTGGGGTTGCAGGGGCAAGCTTTGCCGTTGCCCTTCCACTGGCAAGTAGATGGTATCCGCCTCAGCATCAAGGGCTTGCCATGGGAATAGCAGGGGCCGGAAATAGTGGTACCGTTCTTGCCGTGTTCTTTGCACCTCGTATTGCAAAGACGGTTGGATGGCACAATGTATTTGGACTTGCGCTTATCCCTATGGTATTGATGTTTCTGACATTTCTCATTCTCGCAAAAGACAGCCCAACTCACCCAGAGCCAAAAAAACTCAGTGAGTATTTTAGACCCATGAAAACCAGAGACGCATGGCTGTTTAATTTCTTCTACAGTATAACATTCGGCGGATTTGTAGGGCTTGCTAGCTTTCTTCCTATATTCTTCCACGACCAATACGGGCAGAGCAAGGTAATGGCCGGAAACCTGACTGCGCTCTGCGTTTTTGCCGGAAGCTTTGTTCGTCCAATAGGGGGATATCTCGCAGACCGATTCGGTGGAGTAAAGGTGCTAAGTAGCGTTTATATGCTCGTGGGCACTCTTGCATTTCTAATCAGTACTCTTCCGCCACTCTCCGTTGTAGTCGTAAGCTTCTTTCTCATTATGCTCTCCTTAGGTTCTGGAAACGGCTCTGTATTTCAACTCGTGCCGCTTAGGTTCAAAAACGAGATTGGGGTTATGGCCGGCCTCGTTGGGGCATTCGGAGGGCTCGGAGGCTTCTTTCTACCAAATATACTCGGATCCCTGAAAGATATAACCGGCACATATTCATCAGGATTTTTGGTATTCGCATTTACGGCCCTCAGCGCCGCCCTTGTTCTCCTTATGACAAACGCCATGCTTTGGCAGAAGGACGGTTGGAAGGAAAGAGTCAAAGCAGAAGCTAGAGACGTAGGGATTTAAAACGAGGTCGAGAAAATCTATTTTTGTTTTTCTTTTCCTGTTCTTCCTTGATTCAAATTGGATCTTGTTTTATTCTAGAGGCTGAAGATTCACACATGAAATCCAATAATATAAATGACTTGTAGTCCAACTATTATAGGTTGGAGATGGGGAGGATATCATGGATGAGTTAAACAGTCGAAAGCCAAAGGCGGCCTTTAGTGACAAAGGCTTAGAGATACGGGCTTATATCGGAGTTCTATATACAGCATTGTGTATAGTACTGATGCTTGTAATCCCTGCCGCCTTTGCCCAATCATCATGCCCTGGAATTCACGTTAAGATTCTGAATATCAGAAACAGTGCCGGAACCGTAGATTGCGCCCTTTTCGAATCACCAATTGGTTTTCCCATTGAGTTTCTACACTCGGCAACAAATGTCATGGTAATAAAAGTTCGAAAAGCGCAAGCGCGTTGTGACTTTGAGGATATACCGCCGGGAACATATGCAATTGCCGTCATTCATGATGAAAATATGAATGGTAAGCTTGACACCAACTGGTTGGGTATCCCCACAGAAGGCTACGGTTTTTCAAATGACGTCAAAGCCCTGCTCGGTCCTCCTTCTTTCTCTGCTGCCAGCTTCTCATACGATGGGCAAAACCTAGATCTGACAATCAGCTTACACTACTAAGCACTTCTGTTTTATAATACTAAATATCTCTGCTTTCTTTATTCAGAAAAAACATAAAGGAGAAGACAGATGACAAATACCCTGATGTAATTTTGGGGACAATTTTGTAGGTTTTTCTACAAAATTGTAGTTCTCTCCAATTCCTCTTACCGTTTAGTAAATTCAATCTCCCTGAATTTTCCTTTAAATAAAACCCCTTAGCCACTTTCTATGCCCAGCCTAGGGCAGGTTTCAAACCTGTCCCTACATTGGTATAAGAATTGCCCAATAGTATATAAGGAAAATTTCAGAGGTGAGGGAAGAATGAGTCTAGGCAGTGAAAGGATCGTTGTAGTTGGAAACGGGATGGCGGGTCTTGCCGCCTTACAAGAAATTGTCAGAAAGAAACGGAAAGGTCTGGATATTGTAGTCTTTGGTGATGAGCCCTATCCAAGCTATAACCGTATACTTCTGTCTGAGGCGCTCTCAGGAAAGCGTGGGTTTGCTCAACTCACCCTAAAACCCAGGAAGTGGTATGCGGAGAAAGACATTCGACTTCATACCAGTTCCCGCGTTACTGAGATTGACATAAAAAGATGTCGGGTATATACAGAAAATGGCTTCTCCTCCTCATACGACAAATTACTCCTCGCAATAGGTAGCCTGCCTTCTGTACCGCCAATTAGAGGCACAAATAAAAAGGGTGTTTTTACATACCGGACAATAGACGATGTTTGCGGAATGATTGAGATGGCACGGTACAAAAAGCATGCCATTGTGATAGGAGGAGGTCTTTTGGGTCTTGAGGCAGCCAAGGCGCTAAAAGACGACGGTATGGATGTCACCGTTGTTCACCTCTTAGACAGGCTCATGGAACAACAACTCGACTATACCGCCGCTTCGTTATTAAAGGATCAGATTGAGCGTATGGGAATTCGTGTCCTTATGGAGCGTGTTACTGAAGAAATCATCGGAAATGGCCATGTAACAGGAGTCCGATTTAAGGATGGCGAGACACTCAATGCAGATCTGGTTCTTATATGCACAGGTATTAGGCCGAATACAGAGGTTGCAAAGAGGGCTCGATTAATGGTCAATCGCGGGGTTATAGTAAACGACTATCTTGAGACAAGCACACCGAATATATACGCCGTCGGAGAGTGCATAGAACACCGAGGGAAAACCTATGGGCTTTTTGATCCAATTATAGATCAGGCAAAGGTCGTTGCCGAATCCATTGCAGGGAACGGTGAGCATACCTATGAAGGCTCTCTCGTTTCCGCTGTGCTTAAGGTTGCCGGAATAAACCTGGTCTCCATTGGAAATTTTATGGGCGGTGAGGGCTGTGAAGAGGTGACCTATATAGACCCAGAGATCGGACTCTATAAGAAGGCAGTAATTCAGAATAACCGTATTGTTGGCACCATACTTATGGGAGATATTTCAGATTACAGACGGCTCTTCAAACTCATCCGGGAAGGCATAGATGTTTCAGGAAACCGGCGTGCCATTTTGTGGGAAGACGATAAATCAGTAGAGATAAAAAATCCTGTGTCTCTACACCCCGCAGAAGAATCCACAGAGGATTTAATTAGCGATGTTCCACTCGTTCCGGAAGAACCCTCTCCCCATTATATGACAGATAATAACCGCCAAAGGGCAAGAGAAATCAAATGGCTCGCTAAAATGAACACAGCCAAGATTAAATCGGAGGGACTTGAAGTGGATTTTGAGAGATACCGCCGGGATGGATTTTCTGTAATCCCACCGGATGATCTATACCGATTAAAAACCTATGGCTATTGCAGTCAGAAACAAGAGGGGTATTTTATGAGACGTATTCGGGTTCCCGGGGGAGAGATCACGGCCCCACAACTAGAGCAGATAGCCCGACTCGCAGAGGAATGTGGAGGATGGATGCATATAACGACCCGTCATAATCTGGAGATTCACTGGACCAGAATTGAGGACTCCGAAAGGATTGACAAGACCCTTGAAGAGGTCGGTCTTACAACCCGTTCCGCATGTGGTCATACATTTAGAAACATCACCTCATGCGAGCAATCGGGAATCTGCGAGAATGAGATTATAGATGTAAGACCATGGGTTAAGATCATTCATAGTTATGTTATAGACAACTCACATACCCTGAACCGAAGGCTTCCACGCCGTTTGAACGTATACCTTGCCGGATGCGAAGGCTGCCGCTCATATGCCCAACTTAACGACATAGGCTTTGTAGCCGTAAGGGGAAAATACAAGGGCGCTATCGTCCCTGGATTCGAGCTTTGGGTAGGCGGTAGCCTCGGAGCAAAACCCCACCTCTCATACAAGACACTGGATTTCCTCTTCCCCGAACAGATTTTGCCGGCCATCCAGACGATCACAGAGATCTATACCCGACATGGATATGTTAAAGGGAGTGCTAATCCACGTCTGAAGGTATTGATTGAAGAGTGGGGATTCGATCGATTCAAAGAAGAGTTTTTGAGTCTATTTCGAACTAGGGCACTTAATGACATAGAGGAGGTAGAAATCTGCAACGGTGTATCACAATGTTCTGGAACTTCCAATGGGAATTATACAGAGATATATGAAGAGGGAATCTATCCCCAGAAGCAAAAGGACTACTACCGTGTTGTCGTCCGAGTCCCACTAGGAGAACTCAGGGCACAGCAAGCCCTTGCCCTAAGCCGTCTGTGCTCCGAATATGGAGATGGAAGGCTCAGGACTACAAAGGGACAAAACCTCGAGTTCCATTGGGTGAGAAAAGAAAGGCTGCTCAAACTTCTTAAGGGTCTTAGGGAGATTGGGCTTAGTCCCAAGGGTGCTGACTCAATCCTGGACGTCGTAGCTTGCCCAGGAACAACATTCTGTATCTGGGGGGTATCGGACTCTCAGGGAACAGGAGACGCCCTGATACGGCATATTGCAGAAAAGAAATATATAGAAGACGAATGGATTCGAAAGATAAGGATCCGGATCTCCGGCTGCCCCAATAGCTGCGCTCAGCACCAGGTAGCAGACATCGGACTATCGGGTAGTAACGGAAAATACTTTCTCTATATCGGTGGTCATATGAATGGGAATGCCAGGGTCGGCGCAGTAGTCCGCCATAATATTGTTCCAGAAGAGATCAACCCCACATTTGATACGGTTATTGAGATCTATAGAGAGATGCGCGAGGCACAGGAGCCATTTGATGTATTTATTCGGCGAATTGGCACCGAGACACTGTCTAAGCTCCTAACCGAGAGATTAGATACCTCTGATAAAAGAGAATCAAGAGCCAAGGTGGTAGAGAAGATCGAAGCTTCTGAACAGAGTGCACTTGTTAATGAATACTCCATCCGCTTTAAGATAGATGGCAAGATCACGACCATCAGGGTGCGCGGCAATGAGAAGATACTCCAAAGGGGATTGGACGAAGGTCTCCCCCTTCCCTACAGCTGTCAGCAGGGAAGTTGTGGTACATGTAAGATGAGGGTAAAGGGCAAGTTCCATCAGGGCCGGGTTGAAGCAATCACCCCTGAAGAGATAGCAAGCGGCTATGCCCTAATCTGCATGGCAGAACCCAGAGGTGATATGGAAGTGGAGGTATGAGTGTTCGCTCTGTTTGTCCATATTGTGGCGTCGGATGCGGTGTTATCCTGGAGACGCATAGAGGAAGAGTAATCAAAGTCCAAGGCGATCCAGATCATCCGGCGAACCGAGGGAAATTATGCACCAAAGGTATGGTACTACATAAGACCATACATACACCCGACCGAATAACCCATCCTCTTATGCGGAAGAGCCGATCCGAACAACTCATTCCAGTCTCATGGGATACGGCACTAGGGAGAATCGCTCAGACGTTTCAATCCTTGATGGAGGATCATGGCCCGGAGTCCATTGCATTTTATATATCCGGTCAACTCATGACTGAGGACTACTATGTTGTCAACAAGCTAACAAAGGGTTTTTTGAGAATAAATAACATTGACTCAAACTCACGTCTGTGCATGTCATCTGCCGTTATGGGATACAGGCGGGCATTTGGCGTTGATGCACCCCCGTGCTCATATGAAGACCTGGATATTTCAGATTGCATATTCATCATCGGCTCTAATACAGCCTACTGCCACCCTATTCTCTTTATGCGTATTGCAGAGGCCAAGGCCCGTAAGGGGAATAATTTAAAAATAATCGTATCAGACCCCAGGAAAACGCCTACTGCCGGAATCGCGGACCTCTATGTTCCTCTGAATCCAGGAAGCGATGTCGCTTTTATAAATGGGATGATTTATGTCCTCATGAATGAAGGACTTATAAACCGCGAATTTATATCTATGCATACAGAGGGATTCGATGAGGTAGAGAAAATCATACAGGAATACACCCCAGAAATGGTCTCTCAAATATGCGGGATTCCATCCTCTATGGTCCGTGAGGCAGCGCTCATTT
This sequence comes from uncultured Spirochaetia bacterium, assembly GCA_964389705.1. GTDB lineage: Bacteria > Desulfobacterota_D > UBA1144 > Nemesobacterales > CSP1-2 > PSLL01. The sequence goes on along the minus strand of CAYMEO010000034.1, from coordinate 5,582 downwards.
ACGGACAGGCCAAATCTGCTATGACCCTTTGGGCTATGGGTCTTAATCAGAGCCGACAGGGAACTGACAAGAATAATGCCGTTATCAATCTCTCTCTCATCACAGGAAATATCGGTAGACCCGGAGCAGGGCCATTTTCTCTTACTGGTCAAGCAAATGCAATGGGGGGTAGAGAAACCGGGGGTCTTGCCAATCTCCTTCCGGGTCACCGATATATGGACAATCCGGTACATCGCCACGAAGTAGCCGCCTTTTGGGGGTGTGGAGAGATCTCTGATATGAAGGGTAAAACCGCCGTAGAGCTTTTTGATGCCGTCTACAAAGGCAATATCAAGGCAGTCTGGATTATATGTACAAATCCGGTCGTCTCTCTTCCCAACGGCTCCAAATTTGAAGAGGCATTAAAACGCGCCGAACTCGTTGTTGTCCAGGACCTCTATAGCCCTACAGACACTACACTATTTGCAGACATTATACTGCCCGCAGCTGGATTCGGGGAAAAGGAAGGAACAATGACAAACTCAGAGAGGCGAATCTCATACATTGCCAAAGCAGTAAACCCTCCGGGGGAAGCGATTCCAGATTGGGAAATCCTAACCCGATTCGCACACAAGATGGGTTTTGCTGAGTCCTTTCCATACAAGAGGGCAGAGGACATCTTTGAGGAGTATAAACGAATCACAAAAGGAACAGATATGGACATCACTGGAATTACATATGAGCGACTCAAGACCGAAGGCCCTATACAGTGGCCATGTCCGGATGTGAATCATCCCGGTACCCCCCGGCTCTATACAGATGGGAGATTTCAAACCGAAAATGGAAGGGCTCGGTTCATTCCCGTAAGGTTCATTCCTCCGGCTGAAACAACAGACTCCGACTTCCCATTTATCCTTACAACAGGACGACTCAGAGATCAATGGCATACAATGACAAAGACGGGTAAGGTAGAGAAACTTCTCCTTCACGATCCAGCCCCTACACTAGAAATAAATATAAAAGATGCAAATAGGATTGGTGTAACAGACCGAGACCTCGTTGTTATCGAATCCAGGCGGGGTAAGGCAACCACTCAAGCAATGGTAACAGATAGGATCAAGGAAGGAACCGTCTTCTTACCCTTTCACTGGGGAAAGCTCCTGGCAGATAATGGCCGGGCCAATCTTATGACCGTTGAGGCATTAGACCCGTTCTCAAAACAGCCGGAGTTCAAGGCCTGTGCCGTCCGAATACGGAAGAAAGAATTTAATGAACCTTGGGAAATAGTCATCATAGGAGATGATCCTGCCGCACTCAGTGTTACACAGACCATCGTATCAATAAATCCAAATGTGAGAATAGCCCTAATTTGCACCTTAGAGCCTACAAACACGCATCTCCCAAAAGGAATACAAATCTATAATGGAGCACCCGTCCGAATTGATACAAATAGTCAGCGGATTCTCCTAGAAGACGGCTCTGCTATTCCATATGAAAAGTTGGTTCTGGCCCTTAGAAGCCGACTCTATGTCCCTCCGATCTTTGGCCTGTCCAATCAAGGTGTTTTGATTTTGGAGAGCTTAGAGAAGACAAAGAGAGAGATTGCAAAGGTGCATTTAATTCGGCGGGCTATCATTATAGGCGAGGGGCCTCTGAGTCTTGAGGCCGCCGACTGGCTAAGAACACGGGGGGCTGAGGTAGAATTTATTAATCCCTCTACAGTCCTTTTGGAAAAACAGTTGGATGGAATCGGTTCTGAAATCCTATTCTATAAGATGATTAAGAGGCGTGGAATTTCGATTAAACTCGGCGCGGAGGTTGAAGCAATTTTGGGAAATGGTCGAGCAACAGGAGTCCAATTGGCAAATGGAGAGGTTCGAGAAGGAGACCTGATCCTTATCGAGGCCCGACTACAGGCAAATGTGGAACTGGCTTCTCAGGCAGGTATATTCGTGAATAAGGGAATTGTGGTTAATGAGCGTTTGGAGACCAGCATTCCTGGTATATATGCCGTTGGAAGCGCCGCGGAGTTTCGAGGTGTCGTATCAAATGACTCAGAAACAGTAACACAGCAATCCCAGGTTCTGGGGCGGTTCCTAGCTGGAGATCCAACTGCCCAGTATCGTGGAACATTGAGTTGCACTCGATTCCGAGTATTGGGGCTTGAGGTTATATCATTTGGCGAATTTAACTCTGATGATGAGGAGTCAAATGTTCTGTCCTATCTGGACAGAGGTCAGTCGATCTATAAAAAGGTTGTTGTCCGTGATAACCGAATTGTCGGGGCTTTGTTTTTCGGAGACATATCCTCATCGGAAGAAATCCTAGACTTAGCGAGAAATCGAATAGACATCTCATTAATTCGGAAGAATCTCCTCTCGGGGAATCTAAAAGGACAGATGCCAAAGGGTAAAATCCTCTGCTCCTGTATGGGCGTGACGAGGGAAGAGATTCAGGAGGGAATAAAACGGGGTATGAGAACCGTAGAGGCGCTTCAGGAGGGTCTCAGAGTCGGGGTCACATGCGGCACATGTCTTCAGGAAGTCAGGGACTTAGTAAAGGCAACTGTCAAATGATTTGAGAGGTAATTTAACAAATCACCCCATAATCAATTCTTTTGGGTTTTTGTGATGGACAAACTGAGAGACAAACAGATGGATATTGCAATAACAGTCCTTGCAGGCGGCAGGTCGTCGAGGTTTGGACGGGATAAGAGATTCTTTAATCTGTCTGGAAAGAGTTTAATACGCATAGCCATTGAAAAAGCAGAGTCACTCAATCTAAAAACATATCTCTCTGTTGATAAGAACTTTCCAATATCCTTTAATAAATCTCTCTCAAAAGACTGTAATTTGATTGTAGATGACTACCCCTATAAAGGCCCCCTTGCGGCTATGGTTTCAACATTGAGAAAGATAGAGGAAGAAAAAGCGATTTTTATTCCAGTTGATATGCCTTGTACACCAGTTGAGTTTCTGACTTTTATAAGAGAAAGAGCGCAAGATTATGAGGTTATATACTCTATAATCTCTGAAAAGATCTATTCACTACCCTCTTTGGTTTCAAAGGCCGTGCTAGAAGAAATTGAGAAATTAGTCGAGTCCGATGCACTCTCTCTAAAGAGGTCTTTTAAAAGCGTTTCCAAGAGATGTAAAACCTATGTCATTGATGGTAAAACGATTTCAAGATTTGGAGATCCAAGATCTATTTTTCACAATATAAATTGTGCGGAGGATTTGAGATATTTTCCCTAGAACTGTCAATTGCACTTAATAAGGCAACGTCGGCTCATATCACCCTGAGTACATTCGTTTCACCTAGTACAGGCTCCGCGAAGGATTCTCTAAATACTGAGATTCTTCGCGAAGTTTACACCGAATAATTTGGTAAGGCCAAATGAAATCTGATCTACTACGCTCATAATATACGTTTAAATACGCTTTGACCAGAGTTAATTGATATTAAGACCCCTGCCATGGTTTCTTAATCTCGATTTCGTACTTATTTATTCTATAATCGAGTTGGCGAGGAGAGATCTCAAGTAGTGTCGCCGCGCGGGATTTAACCCAGCCGCATTTCTGAAGCGCCTCAACTATGCGCTCCTTCTCTATCTCTTCAACGGTCTTTGTAAGAGAGAGATTAGATGAACCTCTAATCCGTTCTTTTACCACATCGGGCGTTTGCTTGCCAAACGCCCTTATTTCGTATGGTAGGTCATTTACTCCAATAGTCCTTTCATCAGACATAATTACAAGCCTTTCTATGTAGTTTTCAAGCTGCCTTACATTCCCAGGCCAGGGATACCTAATCATTAGATCCATAGCTTCATCCGAGATTTTGGTCTCCTTTGCATTTTCTTCATTAAATCTCTGCAGAAAATGCTCTATAAGGAGTGGTATATCCTCTTTTCTCTCCCTTAGAGGCGGAAGGAATATTGGCACAACATTGAGCCTATAGTAGAGGTCTTCTCGAAAACTCCTTTCAATTACGGCCTTCTCCAGGTTCTGATTCGTTGCAGCGATAACACGCACGTCTACGGAAATCGTCTTTGAACCTCCCAGTCGCTCGAACCTCTTTTCCTGAAGGACACGAAGCATCTTCATCTGAGTTGACAATGGAATATCTCCAATCTCATCAAGAAAAATCGTCCCACCGTCTGCAATCTCAAACCTCCCCTTACGCTGATATGTAGCCCCTGTAAACGACCCCTTTTCATGGCCAAAAAGCTCTGACTCAAGGAGCGTTTCTGGAAGTGCGGCACAGTTGAGCTTAATAAAAGGCCCTTGAGCTCGGGGGCTATTATAATGTATAGCCCGTGCTATGAGTTCTTTACCCGTTCCGCTCTCGCCCCTGAGGAGCACTGTGGCCTTAGTGGCAGCCACACGGTGGACAGTCTCAAATACCTCTTTCATTCCCTTGCTCTGACCAACTATATTATCTAATCTATATCTTATCCCTAACTCCCTCTGGAGATGAGCCTTTTCTTCTATGAGCTTTTCCTTTTCCCTATTAACCATATAGCTGAGCTCTACTGCCTGACCTACCAAGGAGGCAACCATCATTAGAATCCTAATTCCATCCTCCATAGAAAAAGACACCTCTTCTCCATAAAAAACAACGCCCAGTGTTCCCATCACCCTTTCGCGCGACTTTATAGGAACACATATATATGAAACCCTCTGATCTTCATTATAAAATTTAATTTGATCCCTTAAGCTTGGCTCGTCCCTAATTTCAGGGATGACCATAGGAGAACCGGTTTTAAAGACCTTTCCTATAATGCCTTCCCCAACCTTGTATGTCCTTAATCTCCTCTCCTCCTCATTCATCCCCAGGGCAACAAATGTAGAAAGCTCCCGTGTTTCGCCATTAGATAATACTACTGTGCCGTATTTCATGTCCATAAATTTATCCAGTATATTCATTACGGAGTTGATGGACCTTTTAAAATCAAGGGTAGACGTCAGGATCTTACTTATCTCATAGATAGTAGTAAGCTCTAGGACCTTGGTATTAATCTCTGGTTTCATACTGGGTCTATTAACTGATCTAAATTTCCAATGCTTGATTGCCATCGTAAGCAAACATATCTCGACTAATTTCACACATATAGATCACCAAATTGCAAATAACATGCCAGTATAGAAGAGCTTGATTTCTAAGCTTTTTGAGTCTCCAATAACATCGAAATCCTAATCCTTATGCCTATAGGTCAAGCACAGAAGTCATATTTAAAGGCACGTTTTGGTAACTTACTCAATATGTGAGAAGTTTTTACAGACCTCTACTCTCATACCAATTCCAGTAAGGAAGAGTCCATATGTCATGCTGAGCGAAGTGAAGCATCTCAATAGAGTTACTACAAAACCCTTCACTACGCTCAGGGTGACGCGATAACTTTTCAAATGGAAATGGTATCGGGACTTGTCTGTGCTATAAGCTCGATTATACCGATTAATACCGATTTTCATTATGAAATGCGACATACTAGGTCATGATCAAGACTCGTGACCTACCTAGTAGAGAGGAATAAAGATCCGGGTAGTCCGCCAGTCTTTCTGATGAACTTATGTTATAAATCATCAATGGGACATGTCAATAGG
>CAYMEO010000033.1:0-27226 GCA_964389705.1 uncultured Spirochaetia bacterium | reverse complement strand
GCTTGACACCTAAGACTGGATAGAGTTTAATAACCCTGGTACCTACCAAAAAATCTAGAAGAGAGAAGGGATATGAGTACACCAAACAAAATAAAATGGCATATCGCAGGCGAGGAGATTGCAAATTGCAACTGCGCGTGGGGATGTCCTTGTCAGTTCAATGCCCTACCAACACATGGCCGTTGTGAGGGTGTGGCTATCTGGCAGATCCGAGAGGGACACTTCGGCGATACTCAGCTAAATGGTACACGGGTCGCCGGGATTGCCTGGTGGCCTGGAGCAATACATGAGGGCAATGGCATTATGCAAGTGGTTATTGACGAGCGGACCACGCCTGATCAGCGAAGGGCGTTGATTACTCTTTGGAGTGGCACCATGGGGGGTGCATTCTTTGAAATCTTTGCGTCGGTTTGCCCCAATCGACCAGAACCGATCTTTGCACCTATTTTTATCGAGATGGATCGTGATCGGCGGACAGCTGCTGCACGGATTCCTGGTCTTCTCGAAAGCAGGGTTGAACCGATCAAAAACCCCGTAACAGGCGAAGAGCACAGGGCACGGATTGTCCTTCCCAATGGATTTGAATATAAGGAAGCCGAGATGGCCAATGCAGTTACCCTCCGCGTTACGGTGGGAGACAAGCTTACCTTTCAGCATGAAAACTCGTACGCCCATCTCAATGCCTTTGATTGGAGCAACTGAGGTTTCACACGTATCTAGGCCCGTCGGTTGAAGTAGGTCGGGACCAATAATTACTGATAATTACTGAATATGGATCGCATTCAGTCATATAGACAAGAGATGGTTATAATATCCGCTTTGGCGTTGCTTTCAGCATTTGCATGGGTGGTAACGTTCTACTATTCACATAGTATGGACTCACAGATGTCCATGCAGATGCCCGGAATGGAACAGAAGCCTTCTTTAATTTTAGAAGCCTTGCTCTTTCTCTGTATGTGGATTGTTATGATGGTTGCAATGATGTTTCCCGCTGCGGCACCAATGGTAATTATCTTCTCAAACCTGCATCAAAGCCGAAAAGTCAAGAACGAGGGTTTTATTCCTACGTGGGTGTTCGTTGCGGGGTATCTCATTGTCTGGACATTATTTGGTGTTTTGGCCTATTTTGTAGATCGATTTGTTGTGTACCTAGATATGAGCCTTCCCGATTTGCATAAATACAGTTCTCTAATAGGCGGGGTGGTTTTGATTGCCGCCGGTCTATACCAGTTGACTCCACTTAAAAATGTCTGTCTTACACACTGCCGTTCTCCACTTAACTTTATCATGCACAGATGGAGGGAGGGCTACTTAGGCGCACTCATAATGGGCATGGATCACGGGGTGTATTGCATTGGTTGCTGCTGGGGATTGATGTTGGTTCTTTTTGTCGTAGGAATTATGAATATTGCATGGATGGGGATCCTCGCTCTTGTGATATTTGTTGAGAAGATAAGTAAGCACGGCGTCCTAATCTCTAGAATAATGGGCGGGTTGTTGATTCTTCTGGGGTTTATTATGGCAATTCGACCGGAGATATTTCACTTCTAATGATAGGGTGTATTCCAGAAACGTAACTGCCCATATTGTAGGCAAATATCTTATGAATCCATAGAAAATCGGTATAATTTATGTGATATTCTCATGCGAATATATAATGGGAAACCTGAATCAGATTAATTTTTCATTTTTAAGAGAATCGGGAGAAATAGGGGCCCTAGAGTCGAAAAGGCTAAAGTGGAATATTTCACTTATAGAATCCCGCTCAATCCTTGGCAGGACGGGGATATCCGGGTTTGATTATGTAATAAATTGCTATAGGGGATGCAGTTTCGGATGTCTTCACTGCTATGCCTCCTTTATGAAGAAATTTACAGGACATAAAGAGAACTGGGGTGATTTTGTAGATGTAAAAGCCAATGCCATAGAGTTGATCAAAAAAGAGATAAAAAGGGTAAATAAGGGTAGTGTCTTTCTGAGCTCCGTAACCGACCCTTATTTACCGATTGAAGCAAGATTCAAACTCACAAGGGGCGTGATTGAGTGTCTGATTGATACGGATTTTGAAGTGACCATACTTACGAGATCTCCTCTTGTGACGAGGGACATAGATGTTTTTAAAAAGCTCAAAAGCATTGAGGTTGGACTGAGCATTCCGACCGATAGAGAGGACATAAGAAAGATATTTGAGCCAAATGCAACGCCCATTTCAGCCAGGATTCGAGCACTAAGGAGATTAAAGGAGGCGAAAATAAAGACATACGCCTTTATTGCTCCACTCCTTCCATTGAACCCGGAAAATCTAGGAAAACTGCTCGACCCTGTGACCGACTACGTGATGCTCGATGGCCTAAACTATTCGTGGAAGGTTTCAGGCATTATTCAAAAGCACGGGTTTGAATACATACTCAATCCCGGATGGATTAGAGGGATTGCAAAAGAACTCCAAACGCAACTCGGCGAGAAATTCTCTGCTTTCATTTAAGGACGTTGATTCTTTAGGAATTACCGAGAATAATGCACTTCCAGAAAGACTCAATTACAGTGACCATCCTTTTTAAATCTACTGGTATTTGATATAATCAGTATGAATCAGAATAGGGGCAATATGATAGTAATTGGAAGAAAAGACAGGGTTGATTTTCCACATCTGGGTCTATATGATATTGACGCTAAAATTGATACAGGCGCCTATACATCTGCTATTCATTGTCATAGCATAAAGGTTATTGAGAAGGACGGAGAAAAAAGGGTTAGATTCAGTCTTCTTGATCCATCACACCACTCTTATAACAATAGGGAGTTTACGCTGCCGATTTATAGAAGGAGAAGGATTAAAAACTCGTTTGGACAGGTTGAGAGAAGGTATGTAATTAAGACCAAAATACTATTATTCGGCGAGTTATTCGATATAGAGCTTTCTCTGACCGACAGATCTAAAATGGAATATCCGGTTCTTTTGGGAAGAAAGGTATTGCATAATCGTTTCTTAGTGAATGTGGCACAGACAGATTTGTCTTACAAACAAAAACTAAGGAGGATGAAGGGATGAAAATAGCCGTTTTGTCTCGAAATGGAAGGCTTTATTCTACTAGGAGATTGATTGAGGCTGCGCGTAAGAGGGGCCATGAGGCAGAGGTTATTGATTTTTTGAAGTGTTATTTTTTGATTGAAAGGGGCAATCCTGAGATATTCTATCACGGTGCGAAATTAACCGGGATTGATGCTACAATTCCTAGGATTGGGGCTTCAAGAACATTCTATGGCACTGCTGTTGTTCGGCAATTTGAGATGATGGGTATATTCTGCGCCAATGAATCTCAGGCCATTACCCGGTCTCGGGACAAACTGAGGACGACACAGATTCTTTCAAGAGAAAACATCGGTATTCCCGCAACGGCCTTTGCCTCATGCCCTTCGGATATAGAGCATCTTATATCTGAGGTAGGCGGCGCGCCTTTGGTCATTAAATTACTCCAGGGAACACAGGGGATCGGTGTTGTTCTTGCGGAGACACAAAAAGCCGCCGAGTCTGTTATAGAGGCATTTTATGGACTGGACGCAAATATGCTCATCCAGGAGTATATAAAAGAGGCAAAGGCGGCGGATATTCGGGCCTTTGTTGTGGGCGGCGAGGTAGTAGGCGCTATGAGGAGGCAGGGCGCAAAGGGCGAGTTTCGCTCTAACATACACAGGGGCGGCACTGCGACTCCGATTCAACTGAGCAAGGAAGAGGAATCAGCTGCAATCAATTCTGCAAGGGTCTTAGGGCTCAACATTGCAGGCGTTGATATGCTTCAGTCAAACAGGGGGCCGCTCATAATGGAGGTGAATTCATCCCCAGGTCTTGAGGGGATTGAAAAGGCCACAGGCATTGATATTGCCGGCAAAATCATTGAATTCATCGAAAAGAACGTCGGTAATCGAGAGATGATAAAGGATAAAATAAAGGTGTGAATTGATTCTCACCACTTTACAAAGGATAATATAGTCCTACCAATAGAGGGCAGGTGGCGGAACAGGCAGACGCGGCGGCCTCAAAAGCCGCTGGGCATTGCGCCCGTAAGGGTTCGACTCCCTTCCTGCCCATTCTTTTTTAGTCTATGTTGATTGAATCTATTTAAATCAACCAACTTCGGTTTGGCAATGTTAGATAAGACCCGTTGGCTACCCACAATGCCTGCTCTTTGTTTTTCAATGTGAATGGTGATAAAATCCGTACACACATATGATAATAAGAATCTTTACACAATTATTAGGTGATGCTGAGTGTGTACTGAACAAATTAGCAGAAGCGGATTTTAAGTCCTCCAATATCTCCTTTGTTATAGCCAATGGAGAACGGACTAAAGCCATTTTCAATACCTACGCACCTGACAGAAACCCCAGTTGAGGGATTAGCGTAGGCATTAGTAAAACTGAGATTAAAAAAGGGTGTCATTAAGTATGCAAGATATATCAAGAGAGGGAGGCTGATTAAGAGGATTTGAGGCCGGAATAATCATTATCGCGGATTGTAATATCCAGGTATGATGATTCTTCTATCTAAGGGCGTTTATTGAGAGACCGAATGCTTTAAAGGAGGACAAGAGATTTGTCTAAAAAGCCTTGGGGAGGGAGATTTAAAAAAGGGACTCATAAGCTGGTTGAAAAGTTTTCAGCCTCTATTGGTTTCGATAAGAGGTTATACAGAGAAGACATAGAAGGGAGCATTGCACATGCAAAGATGCTAGGCAAAGTGGGGATCATATCAAAACATGAGTCGCAGAAAATAGTAAAGGGACTTGAAGAAATTAGAGAGGAGATTGAACGCGGAAGGTTTTCGTTTAAAGAGGAGCTTGAGGATATTCACCTCAACATTGAGAAGCGCCTCATTGAGAAGATAGGCGATGTAGGCGGAAAGCTCCATACGGCAAGAAGTAGAAACGACCAGATTGCACTTGATGAACGTTTGTATCTAAAGAGGGAAATCGGTGATATCCTTTCTTTGATAAAAGAACTTGCGGAGGTCCTTCTCTATCTAGCACAGGAGAATATAGAGGTAATTATGCCTGCATACACACATCTTCAAAGGGCACAACCCATTCTTCTCTCCCACTATCTAATTGCATATATTGAAATGCTCAGACGCGACAGAGACCGCTATATTGACTGTCTCAAGAGAATAAACGTTATGCCGCTTGGCGCCGGAGCGGTTGCTGGGACGTCATTCCCAATAGACAGACAGTATGTGGCAGATTTGCTTGGCTTTTCCACAGTTACAAGAAACAGTATTGATACGGTAAGCGATAGGGATTTTATTATAGAATTCATCTCGGCCTCGGCTATTCTTATTATGCACTTGAGCAGACTCTCTGAGGAGCTAGTCATATGGTCGAGCGGAGAGTTTGATTTCATTGATCTTGGAGACGAATTTACAACAGGCTCAAGCATAATGCCACAGAAGAGAAACCCCGATGTTGCGGAGCTTATTCGTGGGAAAACAGGTAGAATTTATGGGAATCTTATCGCGATCCTTACTATTATGAAGGGGCTTCCGCTCTCATATAACAGGGATATGCAGGAAGATAAGGGACCTATGTTTGATACGGTAGATACTATAAAATCCTCCCTTGAGGTTTTAGCAGCGATGATGAGGAATATAAAATTCAAGTCCGAAAACATGAAAAAGGCTCTTCAGATTGGATTCATTACCGCAACGGATCTTGCTGATTACTTGGCTCGAAAGGGAGAGCCGTTTAGAGAGGCGCATGAGATTACGGGAAGGATAGTCAGATACTGCGAGGAAAAAAGGAGGGAACTCTCTCAGCTGAGTCTCGCGGAGCTAAGGATGTTTTCAAGCCTTTTTGAAGAAGATGTATTTGGATGCATCACGCTAGAAGGGGCAATCTCGAGTAGGAAATCCTATGGCGGAACGGCTAGAGAAAATGTCTTAGAAAATCTCGATGAGATTAAAAGAGAGATTTCCCAGTGGTAGACTGTTTTAAACAGAGGCAGCCCAACATTTGCTGATATCTCTGTGTAAATTTACACATCCCTGCAGTGTATTACGGCACATCTGGAAGTCAATTTCATCTATAACCTATTACAAGGACTAAGAATTATAATTCAACCCGTCTGGCATAGATGTTGCACTATAGATGGATTAGGTCATGTTTAAAGAGACCAAATAAAAAAAGGAGGCTAAGAATTATGAATTGGGATCAAGTTGCTGGGAATTGGAAACAACTCAAGGGCAAAATCAGGGAAAAATGGGGGAAGCTCACCGACGATGACCTTGAGGTTATTGCAGGCAAGCGCGACCAGTTTATTGGAAAACTTCAGGAAAGATACGGTATTTCCAAGGAAGAGGCTGAAAGACAGGCCGATGACTGGATAAAAAGCAGTAGATAAATAAAATAAGCAGTAATGATGTGAATCAATCCAGATAAAATAACCCTAGACGACGCCGCCCCTGTATTTCTTAAAAACTCACCCCATCGTTTTCCAGGGGCGGCGGTTCATTGTAATAGCGCATTACAGAAAACATTATCCGAGTTATAATCCAGAGTATATTTAAAATTGCCTTATGCGGTGTTAAAAAAGATGAAAATCGGAGCAGACTATCTAGGGGAAAAAAGGTGCGAGTTTGTTGTCTGGGCTCCACTCTTAAAGGGAGTGGAGTTGAAGATAATCTCACCTTTAAGGGCAGATAATGACTTGTCCCTTATACCCATGGAAAAGGACGATAAGGGGTACTGGAGGAAGATAGTTGAGGGAATATCGCCCGGAGTACTTTATCTCTACAGACTCGAAGAGAAGATATATAGACCCGATCCTGCGTCTCATCTTCAGCCTGAGGGTGTACATGGCCCATCTCAATTGGTTGATCACAAATCATTTAATTGGAATGATGACAGCTGGGCAGGGATTCCCCTCTCACAGATGATAATCTATGAGATTCATGTTGGAACTTTCACGCCTGAGGGCAAATTCATATCCATAATCCCGAGGCTTAATGAAATCAGAGAGTTGGGTATCAATGCCATAGAGATAATGCCAGTTGCCCAGTTTCCTGGTGAGAGGAATTGGGGATATGATGGGGTATACCTTTTTGCTGTTCAGAATTCATACTCTGGCCCACAGGGGCTCAAAACACTCGTAAATGAATGCCATAAAAGGGGAATAGCGGTCATACTCGACGTCGTCTATAACCACCTTGGCCCCGAGGGGAATTATCTATCAGAATTTGGTCCTTATTTCATTGATAAGTATAAGACACCGTGGGGCAAAGCCGTTAATTTTGATGGGCCGTATTCCGATGAGGTGAGAAATTTCTTTATAGAAAATGCCCTCTACTGGTTTAAAAATTACCATATAGATGCACTTAGGCTTGATGCTGTTCATGGGATCTTTGATATGAGTGCAAAGCCATTCCTTGAAGAGCTTTCTGAAAGCGTTAATGAGTTTTCAAAAAGGGAAGGGAGGAGGTTTTATCTGATAGCCGAAAGCGACTTAAATGATACTAAGGTTATAAAACCCAGGCAGATGGGGGGATATGGAATGGATGCCCAGTGGAATGATGACCTTCATCATTCCCTTCATGCTCTCCTCACTAGGGAGTCTTCAGGATACTATGCTGACTTTGGCAGGGTAGAGGACCTCGTAAAATCATTAAAAGAGGGATTTGTCTATTCGGGACAGTATTCTAAATACAGGAAGAGAAGACATGGAAATTCTTCAAAGGACAGACCTCCAGAGCAGTTTGTCGTCTTTTCACAGAATCATGATCAAATAGGAAACCGTATGCTAGGGGAGAGGCTATCTAACCTTATTCCTTTTGAAGGACTAAAGCTTGCGGCTGGAGTCGTTCTTCTCTCGCCATATATTCCACTCATTTTTATGGGGGAGGAGTACGGGGAAGAATCGCCGTTTCTCTATTTTGTGAGCCATTCCGACCCCGACCTTATCGAAGCCGTAAGGAAAGGGAGAAGGGAGGAATTTATATCATTTAATTGGAAAGGTGAGCCACCCGATCCTCAGGGTCTAGAAACGTTTTTAATGTCAAAACTGAATTGGGAAAAGAGGAAAGAAGGAAACCACGGGATCCTACACGATTTCTATAAGAATCTCATAGGTCTGAGAAAAAGTGCTCCTGCTCTCTTGAGTCTTGACAGAAATAGCATTGAGGTCTGGGGCCTTGAAAAAGAGAGGATTATATTTATGAGAAGATGGAAGGATGGCAGTCATATACTTTCTATCTTTAATTTCAATAGATCGGAGATAAGGGTTAGGATTCCTGCTCATGGAGGAGAATGGAGGAAGATGCTCGATTCATCTGAAGAGATATGGGGAGGGCCCGGAACATCTCTTCCAAAGATATTGGGTTCTGGAGATGAGATAATAATAAATGGGCTTGGTCTCGCCGTGTATGAGAGATGATACTTGTGTAAATTTGCACAGCTCCCGCTGTGTATTAATACGCAGATGCCCATGTTTTTACCTTAACTTAAACGCTCTTCTTTACAACTGCTTGTGAATGTTAAAAACAAATATTGAATCCATTTAAATCTATATGGTATAAATATTGCTATATAAAATAACACTACTCTCGGCTACTAAAAGAGTAGTGTCAATTAGGAGAGTAGAAGATAGTGAATGGGCTCGACATATTTTTAATTCTATTAAGCGTGGGTACTATCGCAATTGTTGTAGTGGCACTTAAGACACCTTTTTTCATAACAGACAAGGGGGAAAGGGCATATCAAGCCATACACTTTCTCCTTGGGATCATTGCGGGATATATCTTTCCGAGCCTTTTAGGGGGAATAGTTCTGGGTGTATTAAAGGAGTTGGTCGGAATTACATTAGCAGCATATCGCGGTCTGCTCGGTCCGGAGAGGATGTTAAGGACAATAAGATCTCTTATGTTCTGGGTACTCGGCGGATTCTTTGGAGTTCATACATTAGAGAGATTTCATTATTCCGTACTTTCCCTCCTTGGAACTTAGAGAGTATATACAAGATTTATAGTTGATATTTAAAAATTGTGAAGGCCCACGTAAATAAGAAATACCCTTTGGTCTGCATCCAATTGATGATGAACCCCTATCGCAGAGATTCGTAAGAAAAAGGAGAATTAAAACAAGGAGAATTAAGACATGGATGAGAAAGACAGACGGGGTCTGAAGGTATGGCCGGGAAATTCTTATCCGCTTGGGGCAACATGGGACGGAGCAGGGGTCAATTTTGCCCTTTTCTCCGAGAACGCTACAAAAGTGGAATTATGTCTCTTTGGCGGACCCGATGGAAATCATGAAATAGCCCGAATTCCAATGGCAGAGCAGACAGACCAGGTTTGGCATGTTTATCTGCCTGAGATAAGACCCGGACAACTCTATGGCTATCGGGTACATGGCCCTTATGCTCCAATGGAGGGCCACCGATTTAATCCGGCTAAGCTTCTTATTGATCCTTATGCCAAGGCTATTGCTGGGACAATACAGTGGAGTGATGCGTTGTTCGGATACACAGTTGGTCATCCTGATGCCGACCTTTCATGTGATGATAGGGATAGTGCCGAGGGGTTACCAAAATGCGTAGTTATAGACCCGGCATTCAGTTGGGGAAATGATGTGCACCCTCGAACTCCTTGGCACAAGACCCTAATTTACGAGATGCACATCAAGGGATTTACTGCCCACCACCCCGGGGTGCCAAAAGAGATACGAGGAACGTATGCGGGGCTTTCCTGCCCGGCAGTTATTGATTACCTCCTATCGCTTGGGATCACCGCTGTAGAGCTAATGCCTGTTCATCAGTTTGTAGCGGATAGGCATCTAGTAGATCGAGGGCTTACAAACTACTGGGGATACAATTCAATTGGGTTCTTTGCACCGGATGCACGGTATGCGAGCAGCGGTGTCTTAGGCCAGCAGGTGACAGAGTTTAAGACTATGGTCAAAACCCTCCATCGCGAGGGAATTGAGGTGATCCTCGATGTGGTCTATAACCACACCGCTGAGGGAAACCATCTAGGACCAACATTATGCTTTCGGGGCATTGACAATGCCTCGTATTATCGTCTTGTATCCGATAACCGTCGGTACTACATGGACTATACAGGCTGTGGAAATACGCTTAACATGACACACCCGCGCACCCTTCAGCTCCTTATGGATAGCCTCAGATACTGGGTATTGGAGATGCACGTAGACGGGTTCCGGTTTGATCTTGCATCAGCACTGGCAAGGGAACTCCATGAGGTCAATCGTCTGGGGGCATTCTTTGACGCCATACATCAAGACCCTGTTATATCCCAGGTAAAGCTAATTGCCGAGCCTTGGGATTTAGGCGAGGGGGGCTATCAGGTAGGCAACTTTCCGGTTCTCTGGGCTGAGTGGAATGGTGCATATAGGGATACAGTACGTAGTTTCTGGAAGGGGGATGGGGGGCAGGTAGGCAATCTGGCTTACCGTCTTACCGGTAGCAGCGACCTCTATGAGCGCGGGGGCCGCCGACCGTATGCAAGTGTCAACTTTATAACGGCTCATGATGGATTTACATTACACGATCTGGTTAGCTACAATGAGAAGCACAACGAAGCCAATGGAGAGGAAAATCGAGACGGTACCGATGATAATCGGAGCTGGAATTGTGGGGTAGAAGGACCAACTGATGATCCTGCAATCCTGGCGCTGAGGGCAAGGCAGCAGCGCAATTTCCTAGCGACACTAATCCTATCGCAGGGGGTACCAATGCTTCAGGCCGGAGATGAAATAGGGCGCACACAGATGGGGAACAACAATGCGTATTGTCAGGATAATGAGATCTCTTGGGTAGACTGGAATCTAGACAGGCCACGGCGGGAGTTGCTGGAGTTTACTAGATTTGTGATTCAGCTATTCCACCAACATCCGGTTCTAAGGCGCCGCAAATTCTTTCAAGGCAGGAAGATCCGCGGCTCAGAGGTAAAGGACCTAGCGTGGTTTCGTCCCGATGGTAAGGAGATGACAGATGAAGATTGGAATAATCCTCAGGCTCGTTGTCTGGGGGTTCGTCTTGCTGGGGATGCCATTGATGAGATGGATGAACGGGGAAACCGGATTGTAGACGATACGCTTTTGATTCTCCTCAATGCCCACTGCGAACCAATTCCATTTATCTTACCGGCGCATAAGTCTAAGGTGCAGTGGGAACTAGTACTTGATACAAGGGAGGCAACAGGCATACCGAGAAAATGGCCCAAGCCAATGCGCGGGGGCACACCCTATGAACTCGAGGCGCGTTCTCTTGCACTTTTACGACTCAGAAAGGATGAGAAGGTGACTGAGGAAGATAGTCTTCACAGGGCAAAGCCGGGGGTAGAGAGGACAGCTAAGAAGGAATATGAGCGGATTGAGGCATAGATTTATAAATTTTGGTGTAACTCCTCGATTCTTTTTTATTTAAGAAATATATGAATATCCCGACAGCTACATATAGGCTTCAGTTTAATTACTCTTTTGGTTTTAAAGAGGCGCGTGAAATCATAGTATACCTCTCTCAACTAGGGATTTCCTCTATCTATGCTTCCCCTATATTTAAGGCGAGAAAGGGGAGCCTTCATGGTTATGATGTAGTTGATCCAAATCAGATAAACCCAGAACTGGGATCAGTTACTGATTTTGGAGAACTCATAGAGGAATTAAAAAAACATGAAGTGGATTGGATTCAAGATATAGTTCCAAACCACATGGGATATGACAGCCAAAATGAGATACTTATGGATGTATTAGAAAACGGTCGAGATTCAAAGTATTTCTATTTCTTCGACATAGAATGGAACCATCCGAATATAAAGGGAAAACTCATTGCGCCTTTTTTGGGAAAAACCTATGGAGAGTGCTTAGAAAATGAGGAGATTAAACTCAGATACGATGAAAATGGATTCTCTATTAACTACTACGACTTGAGACTCCCTATAAAAATAGAGTCCTATATAGAGATAATTTCACATGGATTAGATATGCTCAAAGAAAGCCTAAGAGAGAATCACCCTGATCTTACTGATCTTCTCATTGTTCTCAATGCCCTAAAGGATTTTCCGCTCTCAGAAGAGAGATACAACCATATAGGGTTTATTAAAAGGTCATTGTGGGAGATATACTCAAGAAATGACTTTGTAAGGAGATTAATAGATGAAGGTGTTGAGATTTACAATGGAAAATTGGGGGATCCCGAAAGCTACAATCCCATTCGGAGATTAATTTCTAAACAACACTTCAGATTGTGCTTCTGGAAAGTCGCCAAGAAAAAGATAAATTACAGACGGTTTTTTAGCATCAATGAACTCATATCTGTGAGGGTTGAAGACAATAAGATTTTTAAAGATACTCATTCCTTCATCTTTAATCTGGTTGGAGAGGGAAGGATCTCAGGGCTAAGAGTAGACCACGTTGATGGGCTCTATGATCCGACAAATTATCTCAAAATGTTAAGGGATAAAACGGGAGATACTTACATAGTCGTTGAGAAGATTCTTGACATTAAAGAGGAACTACCTTTGTGGCCAATACAGGGAACAACTGGTTACGAGTTCTTAAATTATGTGAATGGAATTTTCTGCGATATAAAGAATGAAGTGGAATTTAGCAGAATATACTCTGAGTTTAGTGGTATTAATACAAATTTGCATGATCTTTTATATGAGAAAAAGAAGCTGATTATAGAAACACATATGTCAGGAGACCTTGATAATCTCACTCGACTTATTGAAGGGGTATTTTTGAATAAAAATACGAATGTAGTCGGTATAATCCGTCATAATCTTAAATCGGCTCTCAAAGAGATTATAGCTTTCTTTCCGGTGTATAGGACTTATATAAACTCTAAGGATATAAAAGAAAGAGACAGATCTTATATAAGGGCGGCGGTAGAAAAATCACGAGTCAAGAACCCGGATCTGACATTTGAGATTGACCTTTTGGAGAAATTCCTTCTCAATGAAGATAACTCATTAGACGGAGAAGAATCACGGATTCAATCGGTCATGAGATTTCAGCAGCTTACAGGACCCATTATGGCAAAGGGTTTTGAGGACACCGCTCTCTATGTATACAATAGGCTTCTGTCTCTCAATGATGTTGGCGGAGATCCGGATAAATTTGGTATTTCTTCTTGTGAATTTCATGATTTCAACCAAAGGCGGGCGAGGCTCTGGCCACATACTATGAATACTACATCAACACACGATACAAAAAGGGGGGAGGACGTAAGGGCAAGGATAAACGTCCTTTCTGAAATACCAGATGAGTGGGAGGGTAAGATTAGAATCTGGAGTAGAATAAACGGAGAGAAAAAGAAAATAGTAAATGGCAAGCCAGCGCCTGATAAAAATGATGAGTATTTTCTGTACCAAACCCTAATAGGTACATTTCCATTCTCTCAAGAGGAATATGGCGACTTCGTTGAGAGGATAAAGAATTATATGATAAAGGCCGTGAGAGAAGCAAAGGTCTATACTGACTGGTTTAGTCCAAATACGGACTATGAAGGGGCTTTTATCTCTTTCATTGATGGGATCTTAATGCCATCAGAGCAGAATAAATTCCTTGGTGAATTTATACCATTTCAAAAAAAGGTAGCCCATTACGGCATGTTCAATTCCCTATCCCAAACCATTATCAAGATAACCTCGCCAGGGGTGCCTGACTTTTTTCAGGGAACTGAGATATGGGATCTAAATCTCGTAGACCCCGACAACCGCCGTGCCGTTAATTTCCAAAAAAGGGGGGAATTCTTACAGGAGATGAAGAAAAGAGAAAAAGAGGATATATTGGATCTGATAGACGAACTTATTTCAACAAAAGAAGACGGGAGGATAAAGCTCTTTCTTATATATAGGGCACTTAGTGCAAGGGCTGAAAGAAAAGAGATCTTTCAAAATGGGGATTATATTCCATTGGAGGTCAACGGAAAATACAAAGACCATGTCATAGCCTTTGTTAGAAAAAATGGAGATTCTTGGGCAATAGTTGTGGCTCCTCGATTTCTAACATATCTAATAAGTGAAAGTGTATGTCCGATTGGTGAAGGAGTATGGAAAGATACGTGTATTACTCTGATAGAGGACTCTCCATATCTTTGGAAGGATACCTTTACAGGTCGTATAATTAGATTTGAGAAAACCCTATCGGTGGGCGAGGCTCTTAGATACTTTCCCGTATCTTTGCTTTTAAATGATAGTGATTGAATCGTTAATTAGGAATATAGATAATACTTAAGGAGAGGGCAGAGGTGTTTTCCTCTTTGTGTATTCTGAATTCTTGCAGTTACCTGTTTAAGTCCTTGTCCGTTTGTGGCTAAGATAGAGAGCAAGGGAAAAGATGATAAATCGGCGGGGAAGCGGGATACTCATTCATATTACATCTCTTCCGTCTCCTTATGGCATAGGAGACCTTGGTCCTTGGGCCTATAAATTTGCGGACTTTCTATACGAGACGGGGCAGAGCTTTTGGCAGGTTCTTCCATTGAATCCTACAAGTGTAGCATGGGGAAACTCTCCATATAGCAGCCCATCTGCCTTTGCGGGAAATCCCCTACTTATCAGCCTTGGGTCTCTTGTAGAAGAGGGCTTTTTATCGGGATCGGATATTAAAGATTCACCTCGGTTTCCCGATAAGTGGGTTGATTATAATTCAGTGATAAAGTATAAAAGGAGGCTCTTTCGCTTAGCATATAAGAGATTTAAAGAGAGTGGCCGGGGGAGATTTGAGTTTGAAAGGTTTTGCAGTGATAATTCGCACTGGCTTGAGGATTATGCCCTTTTTGTGGCATTGAGAGAGTCCTTTGGAGTTACATGGGACAAATGGCCTTCAGATATAAGGGATAGGGAAAAAAGGAGGCTAGAGGGTCTTAGACGAGACCTAAGAGATGCAATTGATATGGAGAAATTTCTACAGTATTTATTTTTCAATCAGTGGTTTTCCCTCAAGGGTTATTGCCGCAGGAGGAATATACAGATAATCGGTGATATTCCAATATACGTGAGCTATGACAGTAGCGATGTATGGACAGCCCCCGATGTATTTAAGTTGAACAAGAAAAAGAAGCCCGCCTTTGTTTCCGGAGTGCCTCCAGATTTCTTCAGCCGTACAGGACAACTCTGGGGCAATCCAGTCTATAGATGGGAGTTTTTAAAAGATACTGGCTACTCTTGGTGGATAAAGCGTATAGAGCATAACATGAGACTTTTTGATATCATAAGGCTCGATCACTTCAGAGGCCTTGTTGCATATTGGGAGGTTCCGTCATGTGAGAAAACAGCAGTAAATGGAAGATGGGTAGAGGTTCCAACCGAGGATTTCTTTAACACACTCTTTAAACACTTTCCATACATACCGCTTATTGCTGAGGACTTGGGGGTTATAACGCCGGATATGAGGGAGATTATGAATCGGTTTGGATTCCCAGGCATGAGGCTTCTTCTCTTTGCATTCGGGGGGGGAGATTTTGCGGTTGAGTCCTATCTTCCTCATAACCACATAAAGAACTGTGTTGTATACACAGGAACACACGATAATAACACCGTAAGGGGATGGTTTAGGAAGGAAGCAAGCCCTAAGGACAAGGAGAGGCTTTTTAAGTATATAGGAAGAAAGGTAGCAGAAAAAGACGTTCACTGGGAGTTTATAAGGCTCGGAATGATGTCTGTGGCAAATATGGTCATTTTCCCAATGCAAGATATACTTGGCTTGGGTGAAGAGGCAAAAATGAACCTGCCTGCGACCTCTCGCGGAAACTGGCAGTGGAGACTACTGCCAGATCAGATAACGCCTTCCTTAGTAAGGGAACTTAGGGAAATAACAGAGACCTATGGAAGGGCTTAAACTCTCGAGATTGGTTTGTCATTCTCTTAGTGACACTGCAGTTTTGAATTCGCTACTGAATTAATGGACTTACGGCTCTCGACCTTTCTAGATTAAAAGGGAAAATAATAGAGATTGGTATAATATTATTAGTATTCACTTGTTCCGAATATGAAATGAATGAAGAGCATATTCAATTTATAATTGAGTAGGCAATGAGGAGATAAATCCATGTCATCACACCAGGAGAAACGAAGGAAGCCACCTCAGCAACAGGTGCCCCGCATAGCCTTATTCTGGTGGCTGGTCTTAGTGGCCTTGCTTATATGGAATGTTATGACCTTTTGGCCACGGACTCATCCGAAGGTAGTAGACATCCCTTATACTACTTTTCTGGCGCAGATACGCGCGGACAACGTAGCTAAGGTCAAGATTTCCGGTGATAATATCGCTGGATCCTTTGTAAAGCCGTTCATATGGCCTCAAATGACGAATACTTCTAATCAATCCCTATCCCCACAGACTAAGGCGGCTCAGTCGAGTTCATCACAGTCGGCAAGAGGTACTCAATCTGATCTTCGAGCTCAACCTGCATATACTGAATTTACTACAACATTTCCACAGGTCATAGGTGACAATAATCTTCTGCCTCTGCTCGAAGCGCACGGGGTGGTGGTAGATGTAGAGCCACCACCTAGTCACTGGTTTACTGACCTACTTGTAAGTGGACTCCCGGTTTTACTATTGATGTTGTTTTTCCTTTGGATGGGACGTCAGGCTGTCCGAAGTCAAGCAAGTATATTTAGTTTTGGGCGTACCAAGGCTAAGCGCTATATAAGCGACCGTCCCGAAGTCACATTTAACGATGTGGCGGGCGCCGATGAGGCTAAGGCAGAGTTGCAAGAAGTCGTAGATTTTCTGCGGCATCCGCAGAAATACCATGAATTGGGAGCGCGTATTCCACGCGGCGTTCTTTTGGTTGGCCCCCCGGGAACGGGCAAGACCCTTCTTGCACGGGCGGTGGCTGGGGAGGCAAGCGTGCCGTTTTTTAGTATAAGTGCATCAGAGTTTGTAGAGATGTTTGTCGGTGTAGGGGCAAGCCGTGTGAGGGACCTCTTTAACGAGGCTAAAATGGCAGCGCCTTCCATTGTCTTTATTGATGAACTTGATGCTGTAGGACGCAGGCGCGGCGCGGGTCTCGGCACAGTTAACGATGAACGGGAGCAGACGCTCAATCAGTTGTTGGTAGAGATGGACGGATTTAATGAGCGACAAGAGGTTATTATAATGGCGGCTACAAATCGGCCTGATGTACTTGATCCGGCGCTTCTGCGACCGGGGCGTTTTGACCGGCAGGTAACTGTGGGATTACCTGACCGCCAGGGGAGAGAGGGAATCCTGAGCATACACACACGGAGGTTACGACTTGCGTCGGATGTTGATTTATCTGTACTTGCCCGTACCACTATGGGCTTTAGCGGTGCCGACCTGGCGAATCTCTGTAATGAAGCGGCGCTCATTGCGGCGCGCCACAATCACACTCAGGTAACGATGGAAGATTTCGAAGAGGCTGTGGACAAAATCTTGCTTGGTGGGGAGCATCCACGTCTTGCAGATGCACATGAGAGGCGCGTAGTTGCCTATCATGAAACCGGGCATGCCTTGGTAGCATGGCTTACACCTGCTGCTGACCCGGTGCATAAGATAACTATAATTCCCCACGGACGGGCTCTGGGAGTTACAAAACAACTCCCCGGGGAAGACCGATACAACTACAGCCGCACTTATCTTATGGCGCGTCTGGCGGTGATGCTCGGTGGGCGCACGGCTGAGGAGATAGTGATGGGTGATGTTACCACAGGCGCGGAGATGGACCTGGTTGAGGCTACGCGCCTTGCTCGCCGCATGGTTACACGCTGGGGAATGAGCAGCCTGGGTCCTGTAGCATTTAGTGCCGATGAAGAACAGCCATTTATAGGCTATAAGCTTTCCCATGAGCGCGATTTCAGCGAGGCTACTGCTGCCCGTATTGACCAAGAGGTTCAGCGTCTGCTCGATGAACGCCATGAATATGTCCGCAAACTATTAACGGAGGCACACAAACAGCTGGAGCTTGTAGCTGAGGCATTGCTAAAAGAAGAGACCCTTAATCAGGATGATTTAATCCGTATCCTTGGGCCTCGCTCTGGACTTGCCGGGGAAAAAGAGAGGCTTTAGATGGATGTAATTATCTAGGCTTTATTGAATCGAGAACAAGATTTAAAAGAACATGGCAGTAGCTGCAGACAAGGATATCGCTGTCTTCTAGTGCGTACACATCTACACTCTCGCACCTGGCACAAGCAACGGTAGGGGCAAGTGGGTCTCTCTCTTCTGGTTGAATATCTCCTATTTCTAACTCTCCTCTAGCTATGACTGTAGTGAGCTCAAAAGTGGAATAGCAGGAATCGCATATGTGATTAAAGCAACACTTGGGCTCACATGTATAGGTTATGTTCTCAGAACTGCAAAGGGGACAAGCAATCTTAATCGGTAAAAGTTTCATTGCTTTTTAGAGCAGGGCATGGCACACCATGCCCCTACGGAATTGCGCTATTCATTAATGTTTGTGTTACTGACGACCTCTAGTAATTCCCATCTTTTTCATTCTGTATCTTAAAACTTCCCTTGTGATCCCTAGCATCTCAGCGGTCTTTGTTTGATTCCAGTCATTTAGGTCTAGTGCCTCTTTTATTACCTTTTCTTCTATCTTTGTGAGTGATGCGTCTTCTATAGGAATTTTCAGCACCATTCTATCATCGGATTTTTCAAGCTTCATATTATCCTCAGTTTCCTCAAGCTGAATGTATTTGGGGTTGAGCTCTTTGCCATCGCTCAGGAGCATCGCTCTTTCAATAGTGCTTCTAAGTTCACGAATGTTTCCAGGCCAGTGGTATCTCAAAAATAGTTCTCTTACCCCATCTGGAATTATGGTTATGTTTTTATGGAATTCCCTATTGAAGTAGGATATAAAGTAATCTGTAAGGAGTGGGATGTCATCCCTCCTGTTTCTAAGGGGAGGCATCTCAAAGCTTATAACATTTAATCGGTGATACAGATCTGCACGGAATACACCTTTGCTTACGAGTTCCTTAAGATTCTGGTTTGTTGCAGCAATTACACGCACGTCTACGCTTATATCTTTTACTCCGCCTATTCTCCTGAAGTTTCTCTCTTCGATTACCTTTACCAGCTTTGCCTGAAGCGCAAGGCTCATATCCCCAATTTCATCGAAAAAAACTGTTCCCCCATCGGCAATTTCAAGAATTCCCTTTTTCATCCTTTTTGCGTCTGTGAAGGCCCCTGCCTCATGACCAAAGAGCTCGCTTTCAAGAAGCGTCTCGGGGATGGCAGCGCAGTTGAGTTCCATAAATGGTTTTCCTGCTCTCACCCCGTTGAAGTGAAGAATGTGTGCGGCAAGCCCCTTTCCAGTACCGCTCTCCCCAGTAATTAATATCGTCTTGGGGTCTGTATCCACCAGCTTTTGGAATAGATGAATAATCTCCTTTATGGCCTCGCTCTTTCCTATAAGGGCATTAAATCCGTATTTTCCCTGCTCTCTGCTTTTTGCAATGTCGAGGCTCCTTCTGAGTTCGGCGGAATCTAATGCATTTTTTACCATGATTTTTAATTTATCAATATGGAAAGGCTTCTCAATGAAATCATAGGCGCCCATCTTAATTGCCGATACGGCTACCTCAACGTTTCCATGGGCGGTCATGAAGATTATGCTTGGATAAGGCTCAAGCCCTGCGATGCTCTGGAGAACTCCGAGACCATCTGAATCGGGGAGCTTAAGGTCAAGGAGGATTACGGCCGGGCTTTCTTTATTGGCGATCTCAATTCCCTCTTTTGCCGTGAATGCAGAGATGACATTGTATCCTTCTTGAGAAAGGGCCTTCTCTAATTGCCTACAGAGGAATGTTTCATCGTCTATTATTAATACGGTTGCACCCATTTTCTCCTCCAGATATCTGCTGTTTTAGATCAGCAGTAAGTTTAGTTCAAATTAGGAATTCGAAATTGAGCAATTTTAAACCCAATAATTATATTAAATTTCCGATTCACTCCAAATTTATAGGAAGCATAACGGTAAACGTAGAGCCTTTGTCTTTTTCACTGGAGACGTGGATTCTACCTTTGTGCATCTCAATAATTCCACGAGAGATGGGAAGACCAAGTCCAGTGCCGTTGGGTTTGGTTGAGTAAAAAGGGCGAAATATCTTTTCTTTAGCCTCTTCAGAGAGCCCTTGCCCGGTATCTGAAACCTTTATCAAGACATAACCGTTGGTGTTTTGAGTCTCAACTGTGAGTTTTCCTGGACCATCCATTGCATCAATACCGTTGATTATAAGGTTCATAACTACCTGCTTAATCTGGTCGGGGTCTACTCTAAAAGACTCTGTGGAGTTGAGTTTTTTCTCTATTCTGATCCCCTTTTCCTCAGCTTTAGGGCTCATCAAGCTGAGCACTGTCTCTACGACTTCATTTGGATTACTCTCAACCAGATTTAATTTCCTAGGATGTGCGAGCTGGGCATATTGAAGAAGGTCTCGTATTATACGATTGAGCCTGTCTATTTCCTTTAATACATCAGTGATGGTTTGTTTGTGCTCCGTGTCCTGAATCTCATTTTTCATAAGCCCTAGTGCCACGGCAATTCCCGAGAGCGGATTTCTAATTTCATGGGCAATTCCCGCTACAAGCTCTCCGATTGCAGCAAGCCTCTCGGATTTTATTATCTCAGCTTGCTTTCCTTTTATCTCTCTCGTCGCCTCTTCAATCCTTGCCTCAAGGGTTTGATTGAGAACCTTGCACTCTTCAAGGAGCCTTGCATTCTCCTTTTCGCGTCTCTCTATGTTTTCAAGCATATTGTTAAAAGCACAGATTAAAGTGGAAATCTCCTGCGCGCCTCCACCCGGGTCTTTTATCCTGTATGAATAATCCCCTGAAGCGACCCATTTTGTAGCATTAACCAGACGGGAAATGGGTCTTGTAATTACCTTGGGAACCATTAAGGTCAGTATTCCACCGAATAAAAGGGCTACGAGTCCTATAATAAATACGTTTATGTATGCGTATTTCATCTGTTCATTCGTGATTTTCCTCATTTCTGATATCATCTTATCTTCAAATCTCAAGGGCTCCGGTATCCTCTCTTTCTTTGAGATAAGGCTCGACAGTGTGGTAAATCGTCCTTCTATATTTGATGTGACCTTATCGAGTCTATAGATGCTGTATAGAGAGAGTCCGCTTATAGCAAGTATGAGAAAAAACATAACGGCATATCCAATGGTAATTTGCCTATTTAATCTCAACTCTCACGATCCCCCACGACTTAAGAAACCATAGAAATCTTAACATATTTTTCTCGATTATTCATAAAATTAATTTGCGGCTCCTTATACTCTTGCTTCATAAGTTAGTGTCGTCTGAGAGGTTTTCAATCTATCTTTTTACTGATTTTTTTGCATAAATTTACACAGTCTCATAGTGTATTACTACACAGCCATCGTCTTTTTCAGATGGCTTTGCATCTATAAACTCTTATGAATATTGGGTATCAGTGATATTAATCCCCTGGTATGGATATTGCAAATATACAATAAAAACCCGAAGGAGGTAGGTCAAATGAGACTACTAATTATATCTATATTCTTGGCAGTAGGGCTTATCATATTTGAAGGTATAGGCTCGCTTGCCAATGAGGCGACAAAGGGAATCACAAACAAGGAGCAGGCGGAGGTAACCTCGGGGGAGACGACACATGGGACAACTGTAATCAGTGGAGAGGTAACCGACATCCAGAACGATACCCTATTGATCAAGGATGAAAAGGGCAATATCCAATCAATTAAGCTCAGTGGTAAAGAAAAGATGCAGAACCTCAAGACAAAAGACCTCAAGGTCGGCGATAAAATCCATGCACAGATAAAAGACGGACAGTTGGTTTCGTTCTATAAAGAGGATAGCTCTGGAATGAAAAATGAAATGAAGGAAAATACATCAACAGTAAACACGAAAGAAAGCAAAGAGACAACCGGTTCTGGGGCTGAAGAGATGGGCAAAAATATTGAAAGCACTGCCGGTGGTAAACACTATACTGTTAGAAGGGGTGATACTCTTGCAGGTATAGCGCAGAAGACACTTGGTTCTTCATCGAGGTGGAGAGAAATAGCTCAGTTAAACGGCATTAGCAATCCAAATGTAATACGTGTCGGAGAGCGTCTGATTCTTCCTCAAACTGCGCAAACCGGAGCAACGGAGGAGGGCATCTGGGGGACTAAGGAGAAAGGAACCAAAGATATGAAGGGTAACACCGGAATTAAGGAAGAGGGCACAAAAGGAGATACAGAAACAACACCTGAGCAAACCGCTCCTAGTCCTAGCAATCAAGGAACTACTGGAATTAACGAGTAGATTTGTTATATTATACTATTAAGCTCTCGAAGGGAGGTGCGTTAAAATTACCCACCCATTTACCCCCCACCACCTCCCTTCTTAATCCAAAATCGGTGGGGAGTAGCAACAGTTGTATCAATAAGAGGATTTAGGTTTATGTGTATTATCCGATTCTCTAGAAGCGAACTAAGATGATAAGATATATAATCGCGTTGCTGACCCTACTAATAATAATCACTTTGCTTCTATCTTGTAATGGTAGTGATACTCTTGGAGGAAGTGATGGGATTCCTGCAGTGGGAACCGTAGATTCTGAGATTACCCAACAAGATGCCGAGAGTCAGGATTTTAATTTGAAAACCCCAGGATTTGGTATGCAAGTGGCGATTAGAAATGATGTAGATGGAAACACGGGCAATATATTAAACTTACTTGATGAGAGGGCAGCAGATTTTTTACAGTGCCAATTCGGAAACTCTGGGATCGGCTCTCAAGAATTCCAAATCCAAGCTGGAGAAATAATACCTCCACTGTCATCACTTAGGGTCTTTGTAGTTCCATTTACATTCAAGTGTAATACTGTAGAGGATATGAATGCGGATTGTGGCGGTATATATTTTCCGGATCCAGACATTATTGTCATAGCAAAAGAGAGTCTCGGAAGGTGCGGAGAATTTCCGCTTTTTAGACATGAGTTGGGACACCGCTACGGGATGGCTTTAGATCACAGCAACATTTCAGAATTTCAGTCATGTATTGAGCCTCCGCCGTGCATTTGATGATCCTATAGGTGTCAGAGTCAGAGGGGTAGCAGGTATATTTATAAATTAATGACAGATTTATCTTGTCTAGATAACATAAAATTGGCCTTGAATAAAATTAAAAAAGCCCGAAGCGAGGTCGAGGCTTATAAGTGCATTGCAGGGGTTTTAATCAAATGCTTTGGTTTTGACCGGGCAACGGTCAGAAAAGTGAACTGGGAGAAAGGGACGCTTCCCCTTGTATACTACCTTACTGGAGAGCATTATTAATCAGGAAGAATTAAAAGCTACATTAATTAGGGATGAACTTACAGGGCTTTTTAACAGGCGTTACTTTATGAATCGCCTAAGTGAAGAGTATGAAAGGGCTAAGCGCTACAATATTCCTCTGTCGCTTTGTCTATTCGATATAGACAATTTTAAACTCCTCAATGACACATATGGGCACATCTTCGGGGACAAGGTATTAAAACAGGTTGGCAGGCTCACTCAGTTGGCTGTGCGATAGGTAGATATAGTCAGCCGCTATGGGGGAGAGGAGTTTACTATCCTGTTTACGCATAGTGCTCTTGAGAATGCATCGGTGGTTATAGAGCATATACACCGTGCTATCTCGGCTCTGATTTTTCCGTATGATGACAAAGAGGTGCAGGTGACGGCTACGTTCGGTATATCAACCTATAATCCTATGAATACGGGAAAATCAAGAGACCTGTTACATTATGCTGATATGGCTCTCTATGAAGGGAAAAAGCGGTCGGTAAAAACTGCATAGTGGTCTACACAGAAAATGGCTATAAAAAACTCTCTCTGCCTGAAGTAGCCATAGCAGGCTAAAATATATTTTCCGATTTTGATTTTTCACCTTGCCCATTTTATAGTGCAGCCAATAGCGTATGTGTCTGGATTTTTTATCTCCTTCCGGTCAAGAAGGGCCAAAATTGCATCTCTGAGATAATGCTCCTTAACTTTATTTGGCTCCCTCCAATTATCGTCAATCTTTCCAGTGTAGCGGAGCCTTCTATCCTCATCAAAGACAAATATATGAGGTGTATGGCTCGCCCCATAGGCACGGGCGACGTCTTGAGATTTGTCTCTAAGATACGGGAAGTTAAACCCCTTTTCTTTCGCCCTCTTTACCATATTCTCAAAGCTGTCTTCGGGATAATCCTTATCGTCATTTGGATTTATGGCAACAAACACAACACCTTTGTCTTTGAATTCCTCTTGAAGGGCAATGAGCCTATCTTCATAGGCCTGCACATAAGGACAATGGTTGCACGTAAACATAACGACTAATACCTTCTTATCATTAAAATCAGAAAGTGAATGGTTCTTTCCGTCAACTCCTGGAAGATTAAAGTCCGGCGCCTTATCTCCAATCTTAATCCCTTGGGCCATGCTATTCCTCCTGAAATAAGGTGATTAAATCTTTCGTGTATTTGGCATTATGTATACAGTATACCGTATAATGCCAAACGCATGGAGGGAAAATCTGTTCTTGACAGAGGATTATTCCCTGTGTGATAATCCTAAAAAAGAAGGGGGAAATGGAGATGTTAAAAGAATTTAAAGAGTTTGCCATGCGTGGTAATGTCGTTGATATGGCCGTTGGAATTATAATCGGTGCTGCATTTGGCACTGTCGTCCAATCGCTTGTCAATGATGTTATTATGCCCCCCATCGGTTTGGCACTGGGTCACGTTGATTTCTCCAACCTTTTTTTGGTTCTCAAGCAGGGAGCAACTGCTGGCCCTTATGCCTCTCTTGATGCGGCTAAAAAGGCCGGTGCAGTTACTATAAATTACGGTGCTTTTGTAAATACGATTATCAGCTTCCTTATAGTTGCCTTTGCCGTCTTTCTCCTTGTGCGTGGTATCAACCGACTCAGGCGTAAAGAAGAAATCCCTGCAGTGGTGCCTACGACCAAGGAGTGTACGTATTGCGCCTCTGCTATACCAGTTAAAGCTACACGCTGCCCATATTGCACCTCTGAACTTAGGGTGTAGGAGTTATCTGATTTATTTGTAAAGCCTGATAGAATTATTAAAGGCTTTATGTCCAAGGCTGATATCCTTATAAAAAGCCCTCAGAATTGATTCAATAAGTAGAGAATCAGTTCATAGTGGTATAATTTAGAGCTTATAATCCAAATATATAACAAAAATCGAATAATTGCAGTAGCTTAAACAAAATTAAATAATGCTAGACCAATTGTTGGTATAAGTCTATGGAGATAATTACTTTTCAGTAATACTTAGGAGAAATTTTTATAGAAACCTTTTTGTTACGTGTTAGGTTTATACATAAATAACATACTCAAAGGGGTAAAAATAAAAGGCTTCTTTTAGATGACTAGGGAGGTTCTAAAATGACAAAAAAGGAGGTGAAACAAAAGATGCTCAGAGTTATAGCGATTGTCGCGGTGATCATGTTTACTCTTACCGGAGTGACGTTGGCCGCAACGAAAACGAAGAGGGCTACCCATATAATGTCGGGCGAGGTAGTCTCTGTAGATGCTACGGCTGGCACTGTTACCATAAAGGTTGAGGACCCTAAGGAGCTAAGCCAGCTTAAGGAAGGCGATAAGGTAATGGTTAGACACGCACATACCAAAATCAGCGCCCCTGCGCCTGGAAAATCAGAGACTATGCCTATGGAAAAATCAATATCTACACCTAAACCGGGCATGTAGACTGACAATTAGGGGATTTCCCTCTGTGTGTCTGTCTGAACGGGCATATAGAGCCGTGTTGTAGTAATCTATAACAGTAGGACGGGTTTAAACCCGTCCTACTGTTGTTTTCTCTTCTTTTTTAATTTCTCATTCATATCATTTATACTAAATGGGCAAATTCTTTATTACCCTTGGGGATATGAGGTATGGCAATAAAGAAAGAGATTAAAACCCTTGCAAGACCGTCTCTTGCACACATACTCGATGAATGCTCCGAAGAAGGCGAGCTTTACCAAAAATTGGAGAATAATAGGGTTCTCTGCTATGCATGTGGCCACAGGTGCATAATATACGATGGACTTAGGGGGATCTGCAAAGTAAGATACAATAGAGGGGGAAGGCTCTTTGTTCCAAAGAGGTATGTAGCTGCACTACAGTGCGATCCTACGGAGAAAAAGCCTTTCTTTCATGTTCTCCCAGGCTCTTTCACATTAACACTCGGAATGCTGGGTTGCGATTATCATTGTGCGTACTGTCAGAACTGGCTTACATCTCAGGCTCTTCGGGACTCTTCGGCGGGAATAGAGCCGATGAGAATTACGGCAAGGCAGGTGACCTACCTTGCAAGAAGATACGGGGCGAGTATGGTTGGAAGCTCTTATAACGAACCGCTTATTACCGCCGAATGGGCGGCCGATGTTTTTAGGCTTGCAAAGGAACAGGGGTTTAAAACTGCGTTTATATCAAACGGGAATGCGACCCGTGAGGTTTTGGAATACCTAAGACCTATCACCGACTGTTATAAAGTAGACCTAAAATCAATGCAGGATAGGAACTATAGAAAACTGGGTGGGCTTCTTAGCACGGTTCTCGAAACCATACCTCGACTTGTTGAAATGAGATTTTGGGTAGAGATTGTTACATTAATTGTCCCTGGATTTAATGATTCAAACGAAGAATTAAAATCTGCGGCAAGGTTCCTTGCCTCAATATCGCCCGATATTCCCTGGCATGTCACGGCATTTCACAAAGACTACAAGATGACCGATCCCGATAACACCTCGCCTGAAACCCTAATACGCGCTGCGGAAATCGGATATGAAGCGGGACTAAGATTCGTTTACGCCGGAAACCTTCCCGGATATGTAAAAAACTATGAAAATACATACTGCCCAAACTGCCATAAGCTCCTTATTGAGAGATACGGATACAAGGTTCTAGATTACCGTATCACTTCCGATGGAAGATGCCCCTATTGTTCTTTGACTATTCCTGGGGTTTGGTGGTGAGGTCATTGGTGGGCATTTTGCTTGGCTGCTACCGTTTTTAAAGGCAACTTCACCATGTTTTGATTTATCATTATTCAGAGGCTTGCTTTTCTGCATCCTAATATATCTAGCCAGGTTAATTCCACTGTTGCTCCTTTTTGCCTTTCCTCATTCCCATTTATTTCTGTTCCAGTTTACTATCTGAGGAGTTAACAATAAACCTCTTTTGACATCTTGTTTGTCTCCTTCTTA
>CAYMEO010000032.1:0-27829 GCA_964389705.1 uncultured Spirochaetia bacterium | reverse complement strand
CAAGCTTCCAAAATCCAGGAAAGAAATATATAATACCCATTAAAAGCCATACGAAGCGTAACGGCAAGGCATAGATTCGAGACGGACCTGGGGGCTCAGTGATGCCGTGATCGGCTCGTTTCCAGGAAGTGAGGATAGCATCAAATGAAAACACATCCGCACATCTGCTCACTGCCAGGATTGCCGAAAACCA
This sequence comes from uncultured Spirochaetia bacterium, assembly GCA_964389705.1. Classification (GTDB taxonomy): domain Bacteria; phylum Desulfobacterota_D; class UBA1144; order Nemesobacterales; family CSP1-2; genus PSLL01. The sequence goes on along the minus strand of CAYMEO010000032.1, from coordinate 27,636 downwards.
TATGAGATTGTGGTAATGGTGTACCTTACCGAAAAATTGAGGAATACCAAGCACATAAAAACCAAAGATCACAGTTAAGAACGCGAAAGTACGAGTGAAAAGACCGATCATCCCCATAAAACAGAACACACGGAACAGGATGGAGGAGATTATTGCCCATGTCTCGTTTATAGGCAAATAATGGGGTAGCCACCCAAGACCCATTGGCATAAATTGTAATTCCGGAGGCAGCTGGCTGAACCAGGTAACTCTTAAGGCATCAACCGAAATGAATAGGGTAAAGAACAATACAATACGAAATACCGCCAGGTTTATCGGATGCGTCGTTGCGGTGAAAAATCCGTTAATGATCCACCGTGTCTTATGATATAAGAGACTTATTGCAACTATTAGTTGTATTGTGATAGAAATTATGAGTATTCGAAAGAAAATTGCTCTACTCTGCCCAAAGGGTACATAGTTTTTTTTACTTTGAATGAATTTATTTAAAAACTCTATTGACTTTTCTTTATGTACTGACTCGACAAGCCAATTCCCAAGAAGGAGATAAGATAAAGAGCCTAATATTACGCATGAAAGTGCAACTATCGAGGCAATCAGTAATACATTACTCCAATCCTTTGTTAGTGCTCTTCTATACATTACATTCGTAAACGTAACTCAAATAATACTTTCAATTACTTCCGTTATTTTTTTACACCTTTCTCCGTAGGTAAACTTGCTGACTTTCTGCCCAACTAAAAATCCCATTTGCTCTCTTTTCGTTTTATTATTGATCAAGTCAATTAGCTTATTGGCTAGATCATGCTCGTTTTCAGGCTCAAAAAACACCGCTTCATTGTCGGTTACTATCTCACGTATTGAAGGTAGATCAGAGGCAACTATTGCCAGTCCCGCAGCCATATATTCAAAGAGCTTCAATGGCGAGGTGTAACGGCTGCCTATAGCCGTTCTTATATTTGGAATAACGCCAATATCAGACATCTTAAGGTATTTGACCACTTCGGTTTGGGAGATAAAACCAGTTAGGATAATTTTTCTTTCATCTACATTGGGGCCTTTTGTTAATTGCTCAGTTTTGACTAATTCCTCTTTACTACCCCCAACTAAAATCAATTTACAGTTACTTACTTTCCTTAATGTTATTAAAAAGGCTCTAATTAAGACATCAACCCCTTTCCACTCTTCCCACGAACCGACATAGATTATAACTATCTCATCTTTAGAAATATTGTGATTTTTTCTGAAACCGTCTCGATCAAAACTAATGAAAAATCTGTCTATCCTTACTCCATTTGGAATAACGCTTATCCTGTTTTCATCAAAACCCAACTGGATTAAATCGTGCTTTATTCCATTAGATATAGCTACAATCGAATCTGCGAGTTTTAGGCTTTCGATTTCTAGCTTTATATTGTTAACTTTATCTGAAGCATAATAATAGACCTTATGAGGCTCATATATTATTTTATTTTTTGGTCTTAGGAGCTTTGGGATTTTAGATAAAAATACTAAAAATGAGAAATCCCGGGTATAGATTAGATCGTATTTAGAGAAATGAAGATAAAATAACAATTGAAGAAAAAAAATAATTCTGTTTGCAAAGTCTAAATATTTGTTCTCCAGGGGACCAAAAGCAACTATCCTGGTAATATTAAAGCGTTTCTCTATATGAAAGAGACTCAATCTTTTGTTTAAGGCTGTCTTGGTAAGGAAGGGATGAAAAAATTTAACTTCATGTACCTTTGATAGAGTCTCGCACATATGCAAGGTTTGAACTATATTTGTCCAGGTCTTACGAATATCTGTCAGATATATATAGAATATTTTCAAAATTCCACTACCTGTACCTGTTGTGCTACTCACATACTCATTTCTAAATAGCGTGCTGGACTATTGGCCTTGAAATCTTCATTAATTATGTCCAGTAGGATTTTACCATCCATATCCTTAGGTATCGGACAGTCCATCAGATAGAGGATTGTTGGTGCTATATCTATAATATGTCCTTCTTCAAACATTTTCCCCCGGCTTATATGCTTGCCAGAACATAAGAGAAAGCCATAAGGTCTATGTGCTCCAGTTCGTTTATCGGGACTCTCTCCACTAACAGTACCAATACGGAGGGAATATAGTGTTTTAATAGGTGCATCTTCTGACCAATTTACAATGAGGTCAGGCAGCTCCCATATATGCTCTCCTTGATAGACTCGGTCCACCCTTATAACCTCACTGACGGCTTTTTCCCCTGTATCCACATTTATCAAACTACTGAATTCTTCCATAAGTTCCTCACAAAGGGCATCGTATTCTCTACCAGCCTCAATCAATCCATTAGGCTCGCGGCCTTTAAGATTAATTCGGATTGCTCCGGAGAAGTCGTTTGGCACACAGAAGGCCTTACTCCACCGCCAATCATTCCCGGTTGTAAGCAGTCGGCGTGTCCAATTATCCCATAATTCTTCGGGGATTAATTGCTTTATTATTTCAATCATCTTGGTTGGGATAAAGCCTTCTAACCTTTTGAGTGCGTAAGGCCCCCATCTCTTATATGGCATTAACTGATTTACCTTCTCAATCGCGTTTGCAAATAGTCCATTTTGACCCATTTCTTGTGCGGTTTTTCCCATTATGCCCATTCTTTTTAGAATCTCAGGCAATAGATGTATTCCGCTATAGTTAGGTCCCATACCCGCTGGAGAAAAGATTAGAAAGGTGGCATCAGGAATAGTCTCAATGAGTCTTGAGATAGCCGAGTCAATTGCTGAATAAACGTCACGAATTGCATTTCCGAAGGTTTTGGCTATCTGAGGGTTATGGGCAGGATGTTTATCGTCCATTATATGCCAGAGTAGATGTCCTGCCCAATGCGTCTCTGAGAACATCACTAAAAAGAAGTCCCAAGGTTCCCGATCTAGAAGATGTGCCGAGACCAATCCTTTTTTTTCTATCCCGGAAATTAACTTTTTGTATAACTCCTTACAATCATTTATATCCTTAGGTCTCATTTGATACCAATTTGCAAGTGGATGGGTTCCAAAACGTGATTTGATCTCTTGTATGAGTTCAGGGGGCCAAGAGGACATACTCCAATGTGGGGACTCTACCCCCCAGGCTGTAATCTGAATTCCATTAAGTCCCTTGATTGGATAGGTTTGAGGAATATCAAAAATAGCAACCCTCTTTCCCGCTTGACTCAGCCGAACCCAGAATGGTTTTCTCTTAATTTGATCGGCGTCTTTTTTGTAGATTTGATATGTGCCGGTCTTTAGCTGACGATGTCCGAAAAAACAACCATGTTTAGCAGGGGAAGTGCCGGTAAAGAAGGTGGGCCATAGCGATCCACTGGATATAGCTGCTGTCGAATTTAATCTTCCCCAACACCCGCGATTCATAAGTGATTTTATTGTTGGTAAGTATCCTTCATTAGACCATTTCTGAACTAGATAAAGATCGGCACTATCTAGTCCTATCGCGATAATAGAATTACGTCTTTGTTCTTTAATGTTTTTGCCCATGTCTTTTTACTCCTTATCTACTTTTTAAAAATTCCGAGCAAACCTATTCCGAGCTTGGGAAATCTTTTTGCCAGATACTGGCAGAAAGGATTTAGACCAACAACTCTCTTTTCACTAAATCTGCTAAAGAGTTTAGCAAGCTGGTCAGAGGTTAATTCACTGGTGTGGCTCTTAACATGTTCTGTGAGTTCATTAAATCTAAGCGTTACCAGTCGCAAGAGAAAAATATATGCTCTAAACAGATACTTGTTAGGTGTCGAGAGTATAACTCGCCCGCCCGGCTTTAGAACTCTAAATACTTCATCAATAGCCTTTTCCTGGTTTTCAAAGTGTTCTACGATCTCTTCCAGAATCACCTCATCAAAACTCCCGTTTCTAAAAGGTAAACTGTATGCGTCTCCTTGAATAAAAGTTAAATGAGGGTATCTTTCCTGCCCATACCTCATAATAGATTCATTCTTATCCAACACAGTAACTTCATATCCGCTCTGAGAGAGTACGTTTCCGGTTCTACCAGTCCCTCCGCCAATATCCAATATTCTCTTTCCCTTACAACTCTCAACCAATAGCTTTCTCTGGAGTATTCTTAACGGATTACGCGCCTCAATGTACCATTTAAAATGAGCATCACTATTCTTTGACATTTAGTTCCAGCCCTCTTTAGTAGCTTAACTGCACCTTAAGAAAAGCCTCTCAATTCCTGCCACCTTTGCCTCAAGTGTCATCCATATTAACGGAAAAACCATCTTGCACCGGCATCTGTAATGGCGAACATGGATAGACGGCTACCTTAACGGGCAGATTTATATGACGAGATTCAAGCTCGCCTAAAAGCTCATTCCATGCGTTGAATAATTTGGCTTTAGGAAATTCTATTTTTAATTCTTCTTCTGTGATTCCCGGAGACAGCATGAAAAGCTCCTGTTTTCTTCGCACAAAACCTTTTTTTACAACTCTAACCTTAGAGATTAAGTTTAGAAACTCCTTTAGTTTAAGATACTTCAGTCTATAGAGAACGCGTGATAAAAGGGACTTTGATAGGGGAGTTAAACTATGAAATCCCAATCCCATAGGACACGTTGCAAGTGCCACCTTTGAACTATTGCTCTTTCCGCTCATAAGTGGCCACAATCCTTTTCTGGTAGCAAACAGCAAACTAGTATCAAAAGGATACATATTTGCAACTATTACATCCGCATCTTCCACTGGACTCACGTTATAAAGCTCAGTAGCGAATTTTGCCCCTTGCCGATGAGCTAAGATTCTATCCCCTACGAATATACCTGCTATCTCTCGTTTTTGGTTTAACACCACATTTACTACAAAATCAAGACCAACTTTTGCTACTAATTCTTCCAGTTCTAGCCTAAAGTCGCTTTCAAGTGACCCACCTCTTTGATGTGCTCCCTTAATATAGTAATGCGTATAGCGTGCGCTCTCGACACCACATACGCCAGGCATTATGATTTTTGAGCCGCCTGAAAACCCAGCACCCGCATGTGGGTATATGCCTCCCACCCCGATCTTTAAATCACATTCTATAACAGTTTGATTCACATACAGTGGTGTTCCCCTTGAAGACTTTCCAAGATAAACTAAGTTCCGTCTACAATCATGAGGTATTACCCGAATTTTATTTGCTATATTCTCACCCACTTTTTTTATGATATCCTCTTTTGAAGCACTCTTGTGAGTTCCACTTGCTACTACTATAACAATTGAATCCTCATTAATCCCGGCCTGATTCAATTCTTCTAATATGAGTGGAATAAGTTTAGCGGTAGGGGTAGGCCTTGTAATATCATCTATGATTATAGCAACACGATTCCTTTTTGAAGCTAAGACTGATAATCGAGGACTTCCAATAGGATTACTAATCTTTTCTCTAATTTGGTCTTCAGTTAAAGCTGGTATATTTTTCCTACCAACTACTATGACATCCCAAGAGGAGGGAAAATTAATTGTAATTGGCTTGTCCCCATACCAGGCAGCAGTTAAAAGCTCAACTTCCTTCAAGACCCCGCTTTACCTCCTTTGCCTCCGACTTATTTCGGTTTGGCAAAATTAGCCTACCCGCTTCAATTAAGCCGCCGATTCCGGCTATACCGAGGCCAACACTGCGGATAAGAAGAGACAGGGCTACTGCATCCGCTGCTGAGATGCCATAGGGACGAAGTAAAAAAACGAGTGCTCCTTCTCGAATTCCGAATCCAGAAATAGATATAGGAATCATAGATAGGATAAAAAGAAACGATCGAATCCAGGCGATTGTAATGATAGAGATATTCATGTTAATGGAGGTGGCAAGCAAGTAATAGGCGATTATTCCAAATAGGTTAGACGCAAGTGATAGAGCGAATATGATGCCGAAGTAGCCTGGAGAGAGATTTCGATATCGGATTAGAGATATAATTAGCTTGCTGATTTTACCAATCAGTATATTTGGTATAAAAGGCAGGTTGATTGAGTTAATGTCATCACTTGAGATAGTTCGGGTAGAGATAAAGATATAGACCAAAAAGAGTCCGCCTAAAACAGTAACCAGACCCAAGCCGATATAACTCCAATCGGAAGGTCTATCGAGTACCCAAAATATTATCCCTATTGTACAAAGGGTCGTAATATCAACCATGTTGTCAAAAATAATAGCCGCGACGGCCTCTGCTGATTTATTATCGGGCTTAGATAACTTATGCCAACGGACTAGTCCACCTGTTAAATACCCTCCTGGTAAAAACAATCCATAAAAAATGGTACTGAAGCTGATTCCGAGTATCTGTAAAACAGAGAGAGACATACCCTGCCTATCGGTCAAAAGCTTCATTCGGCATGCCGCGATATATCGGGTGAGAATCCATATCAGAAATCCAATCAAGACATAGATTGGCTTGGCAGAGGTAGCAGAAGCAATGACTTCTGAGAAGGGGATTTTAGTAAAGAGATAATACAATATATAAACAGTGATACATAATCTTAGGGTCCATAAAAGCAGTCTCTTCACTTTATACCTTTTTATACAACTTGATGTATGAACTATAACCCTTGCTAACCCTCTACAAATTTCGAATATATGTCAATATACCTTTTGGTTATAGCTGACCAGCTGAAATTTTCCTCGACCCTTGAACGGGCGGCTTGTCCTAATTTCCGACAGAGATCAGGATTGTTTATCAATTTACTCAATGCCCCCTTTATGGCTACGGGATTTCTTGATTCGACTAATAGGCCTGCATCCCCTACCACCTCGGCACAACCTGTATCTTTTGTCGTAATAATTGCCATGCCTGCCGTCATAGCCTCTAGAAGAACAATTGGAAAGTTCTCAGACTCCGATGTAAAGACAAAGATACTTGATGTCTCAAACAGCTCCTTTAGCTCTCGTGATGTATTTTCAAGCCAACCCCAGAATCTGACCTTTACTTTTAGGTTGATTGCCAATTGTTGTAAGGCCCTTAAGTAGGGACCATCTCCAACTATGTTTACATCGCGTTCAATGTCCAATCCCTCCAAGGCTCTAAGGAAGTATTGAATCCCCTTTCTCTCAAACATCCTGCTTACTAGGAGAATACGATTCTTTTTATTCCAATTTATTTGAAATTTATCTATATCTATGCCATTTGGAATCACCGCGGCATTGGTATGTGGACTGTGTTTAAGAACAAGTGACTTAAGGGTTTCGCTGGGACAGACGATTTGCTCTGCACCTTGTGTAACCTTGCTCCACGGTACAGAAAACAGCTTGTGTCCCAACCTAAACCGATTAGGGTTATATCCCGGCACATCAGAGCCATGGGCTGTGATAATATAAGGGATTCCGGTTAATTTTTTTAAAGTATATGAAACCAGTCCATCTGGAAAGATAAAATGTGTGTGGTTTATATGATGGTGTTCCCGTCTTATAAGTCTCAATGCAGTGGGTATAGCAGAAAGAACATAGGAGGCCATCTCAGGTGTAGAACAGATTGACTCCCTTGCCCTGATACATTGAATTCTGTACACATTAACCCCATTGATTTGTTCATAATCGGGAAGCCTGTTAAAACCCATAGTTACAAGGTCAACACTATGTCCTAATCTGACCAATTCATTGGATAATCCATACACAACCTTTGCCCCCCCGCCGCCCAGAGGGGGGAATTCATAGCTTAGCATTAGGACTCTCATGACCTTTTTAGCCTCATAGGGTCTTATTCTACGTATGTATCCTGTAAAGGTCTACTAGACCTTAGTTAGCTTATTGGTACATCCTAATGTATTATGAACGAATTTTTTTACAACCTTTAGACCTTTATAAACGCCCCGTATTATTTCTACTCTGGGGTGGGGCTCAATTGATATATACCCCAGCAGGCTATGTATTCGCCAATTTGATTATGATTAAAAACATTGATAAAGGAACTCCATCATGGTAACTTCCCTTAATTAAGATTTCAACTCATTGGAGGACAAATCAAATTGGCAAAGATAGCTTCTATAAAAGGGAGAGAGATTCTAGACTCACGTGGCAATCCTACGGTTGAGGTTGATGTAAGATGTGATGACGGCTCATTTGGAAGAGCCGCTGTACCGTCGGGGGCTTCTACGGGGGAGCACGAGGTAATTGAGCTAAGAGACGGGGATAAAAGGAGATACCTAGGAAAGGGGGTTCAGAAGGCTGTAAAAAACGTAAATGATGTAATCGCTTCAAAGGTAGTCGGTATGGATGTAACCTCTCAAACTGAGATAGATAAGTTTATGATTCGGCTCGATGGAACCCATAACAAATCTAAGTTGGGAGCAAACGCCATTTTGGGGGTGTCTCTTGCCGTGTCAAAGGCGGCTTCAATCTCTACTGGGCTTCCTCTTTACCGGTATTTAGGCGGGGTCTCTGCGAATATTCTGCCCGTTCCGCTTATGAACATAATAAACGGTGGCGTTCATGCAGATAACAATCTCGATATTCAGGAATTCATGATTGTTCCTCTGGGATTTAATTCCTTCTCTGAGTCCATAAGAGCCGGAGTAGAGACATTTCATAGTTTGAAGGCGATACTAAAAAAGAGGGGCTATTCAACCTCGGTGGGCGATGAGGGCGGATTTGCTCCTAACTTAAAATCAAACGAAGAGGCGATTGAATGTATAATTGAAGCCATAAATCAGGCGGGCTATAGGTCGGGGGATGAGATTTCTATTGCTATTGATGTGGCATCAAGTGAGCTTTATGAGAATGGGAAATACCTGATTGAGGATAAAAGGCTGAGCAGGGATAAGATTGTGGATTTATATAAAACCTGGGTTGACAGATACCCAATCGTTTCAATTGAGGACGGAATGGCAGAGGACGATTGGGGAGGATGGCGGGTTCTTACAGAGGAACTCGGCAAGAGGGTTCAGCTCGTAGGAGACGACATTTTTGTGACTGATACAACTCGACTTTCTCAAGGGATAAAAGAGGGGATTGCAAACTCCATTCTCATTAAAGTCAATCAGATTGGAACGCTTACAGAGACGCTTGAGACAATTGGCATGGCAGCAAAGGCCGGTTATACATACATAATCTCTCATCGTTCAGGAGAGACCGAGGATTCAACAATTGCTGATATCGCCGTTGCTACGGGATCAGGGCAGATAAAAACAGGTTCGGCATCAAGAAGCGACAGAATTGCAAAGTATAATCAGCTACTGAGAATTGAAGAGGAGCTCGGAAGCGAAGCCAGATTTCTTGGGAGGGCGGCTTTCAAACACAAAACGGGTTGAGGTATGGACGTATTGAAATGCATCCATGTGTTATCTATCGACCTCTCCAAGCACTATATCAATGCTTCCAATTGCTGCAATGACATCAGCAAGGAGCCTGCCCTCAACCATCTTGGGAAGCGCCTGGAGGTTTACAAAAGAGGGGCCCCTTACATGCATTCTATAGGGCTTTCCTGAGCCGTCGCTTACTATGTAGTAGCCCAACTCGCCCTTGGGGTTTTCAACGGCATGATAAACCTCTCCGGGAGGGGTTTTAAATCCTTCATACACAATCACAAAGTGTCTTATAAGAGACTCCATTTTCGTGTAGACGAGCTCCTTAGGAGGAAGAACAATTTCAGGGAGGTCGGCTATATATGGACCATCTGGGAGGTTTTTTATTGCCTGCTCAATGATTCGGAGGCTCTGATGCATCTCCTCTAGTCTGCAGAGATAACGGGCATAGGCATCGCCATCTGTAGAAACGGGGATTTCAAAATCGTAGTTTTCATATCCCAGGTATGGCATTGCCTTTCTCACATCGTAGGGGACCCCGCTTCCTCTTAGTGACGGACCTGTAAGGCCCAGATCAATTGCATCATCGGCACTTATGTATGCAACCCCCTTTGTTCTGTCAATCCAGATTCGGTTTCTCGTAAGGAGCTTGTCAATCTCGGCTAGGGTCTTTGGAAAGGCCTTGAGAAAGTTCTTTATCGCCTCTTCGAAGCCTTCGGGTAAGTCCTCTGGTAGGCCTCCGACCCTTGGATAAGATGTTGTCATTCTTGCCCCACAGACCATCTCAAGTATATCGTAAATCCTCTCCCTTTCTTTGAAGCAATAGAGAAATGCGCTTACTGCCCCCAAATCCATTGCATTTGTTCCGATTCCGATAAGGTGCGATTCGATTCTTCCTAGTTCAAAAAGGATTACCTCAGCTACTTTTGCCCTCTGGGGGATTTCCTTTTCAATCCCCAGGAGTTTTTCTACGGTGAGAATAAAACCTATGTTATTGCAGATTGACGCGAGATAATCCATCCTATCTGTATATGGAATGCACTGCTGATAGGTTATGTTCTCACAGAGTTTTTCAATTGCCCTATGGAGATATCCAATATATGGAATAGCCTTTACTACGACCTCGCCGTCTAGTTGAAGCACGACACGAAGAACCCCGTGGGTAGAGGGATGTTGGGGACCCATGTTAATCATCATGGTCTCGGTTCGAATCCTTCCCTCTTTTTCGTCTACTTTCTCTGTAAGAAATTCAACTCGTTCCATTTTTTATTAGTATCTGTAATTTGCTGCCAATTGCACTAGATTTAATTCATTCCTCTCTCAAGGCCCTTTCAAAACTCCTTTTAGATGGCTCGCGATTTCTAACGTCAAAGTCCTTTCTCAATGGGAACGCTTCATAATCCTCAGGCATTAGGATTCTTCTTAAATCGGGGTGTCCTATAAACTCTATACCGAACATATCGTAAACCTCGCGCTCAAGCCAGTTCGCGCCGCTCCAGACCGGGGTTACAGAGTCTATCCTTAAATCCTCTTCGGGAACCTCAACCTTTAGTCTGATTCTTATATTTTCGTCAAAATCGGGACCGAATCTGTGGAGATAATATACAACCTCAAATCGGGGTGTTTTCTTCTCAAGGTAGTCTACAGCCGTAATGTCGGCTATGAATTTAAAATCAAAATCGGTTTTGAGATAGCGACAAATTTCCCGTATTTTCTCTTTTTTGACTAAAAGCGTAGTTTCTCCTCTAAAGGTTTTTACATCCTGAACTGTACTGGGAAAATTTGTTTTTATAGAATCAATTAAAGTCTGCAAGTTGAGGCTCATGCAATCGGTGCCCCTTGCATCTCTATTTTCTTCTGAATCTTCATCACTGCATCAATCAGGGCTTCAGGCCTTGGCGGGCATCCGCCTACATAAACATCTACGGGGAGAAATTCATCAATGCCCTGGACGACAGCGTAGCTATCAAACGGTCCGCCACCGCATGTACACGAGCCCATTGCAATTACCCATTTGGGTTCAGGCATCTGATCATAGATCTTTCTACATACAGATGCCATCTTATAGGTTATAGTGCCGGAGACTATCATGAGGTCTGATTGCCTTGGAGAGAACCTCACCACCTCTGCTCCGAATCTCGAAAGATCAAAACGGGATGCAAAAACCCCCATCATTTCAATCGCACAGCAGGCGGTGCCAAAAGCCATAGGCCATAGGCTATTTTTTCTCGCCCAGTTTGCAAACTCGCTTATCTTAGTTGTGATAAAACCGTCTCCACCGAGAATGGAGTTCATATTCACTCCCATTCAAGAGCCTCCTTCTTGAGTATATAAAAATACCCTCCCAAGATTACGACAAAGAAGGCTATAATCTCAATGAATGCCAGGGCACCGAGTTTTTTAAATACCACAGCCCAGGCATAGAGGAATACAGCCTCAACGTCAAAGAGCATAAAGAGTGCAGCAATTAAGTAGTATCTAATTGAAAATCTCTCTCTTGTATCCCCTACGGGTGGAATACCACATTCATATGGAGAGAGCTTTCTCTTTGAATACCTTTTAGGCCCCAGGAGATAAGAGATTCCAAGGAGCGCTCCGGCAAGAACAATAGAAAGAATCAATATTATTAATATTGGAATGTAGTCCGTAAGCATCCAATAAATAGATTAAGGGAAGAGAGGGGATTGTCAAGAAATCCTATTTACTTCTATGAATTGAAAAAAATACTTATGGTATTCTAATGCCATACCTCTTCATTTTCTTAATCAATCCTTGACGGCTGAGTCCCAATGCCTTTGCTGCTTGTAGCTGGTTTTGATGGCACACCCGAAGGGCTTCTGAAATAAGGCGTTTTTCTAGTTCTGCTACCTTCTCTTTAAGTGAGTGCGTGGTTAAAATCGGTGTCCTCTCGATAGCACTACGAATGTCTTCTGGAAGATCCTCTTCTGTTATCACCCTTCGCGGGGTCAAAATCACGATCCGCTTGATATTATTCTCTAGCTCTCTAACGTTTCCCGGCCAGGAATAGCTCATAAGATACCTGAGTGCCTTTGGTGATAGTCTCTTTGGCTCCTTGTCCATCTCCCGGCAATACTTATCCAGAAAATGGTTTGCCAGGACTGGGATGTCTTCGGGAATTTCTCTTAGAGCAGGCATCTGAATATGGATTACCTTTAGGCGATAGTAGAGGTCTTTACGGAAGTTTCCCTTTTTTATCTCTGACCCTAAATCCTTATTGGTTGCTGCAATAACCCTTATGTCTACAGGAATCTCTTTTCTTCCTCCTACATGCTCTACTACTCCTTCTTGGAGCACGCGAAGTATTTTGGCTTGCGCACTGAGGCTCAGGTCTCCTATCTCATCAAAAACAGCGTCCCACCATTTGCCATCTCAAATTTTCCAACCCTCCGTTCTACACCTGTTGCCACTCCTTTTTCAATCCCAAATAGTTCACTCTCCACTAGGCTTTCGGGAAGGGCCGCGCAATTTAATGCAACAAAAGGGTTACGTGTGCGTTGGCTGTTATAGTGAATCGTTTTAGCAATGAGCTCCTTTCCAGTTCCGCTCTCTCCTGTAATCAGGACATTGACTGAGCTATCGCTAATCTGCTCAATCAGCCTCACTGTGTTTTGGATTTGTAGACTTCTCCCAAGTATATTTTGTGTGGAAAACCTCCTTTCAACCTCCATCAACAGTTGTGTGTTTTCCTGAAGAAGTTCATTGCGATGTCGGTTTAACTCTTCGACCAATTGCACTGTTTCAATGGCAGTTGCTATCTGTGTACCCAGTAGTTCTATAACTCCCTCATCGTATTTATTGAAAACCCCGTTCTTTTTATTCAGTACCTGAAATGTCCCAATGACATTACCTTCTTGATTCCTGAGTGGTACGACAAGCAGGCTCCTTGTGCGGTATCCCGTACGCCCATCAATTCCCTTATAGAAACGCGGGTCCTTATATGCGTCTTCTACATTTATTGTCTGTCCAGTCATGGCAGAGGCTCCGGCAATCCCAAGGCGCGCATCGAAACGTATCTGCGTGCCGTCAAGTGTTGTTATTGACCATAGCTCGTTTTTATCTCGATCCAGAAGGAAGATACTTGCCCGGTCTGCCTCCATGAGCCTCGCGGCCTCTTTCGCTATCAGGTTTAGGAGAACCGCCAGTTCCTTTTCGGCGCTCATCTTCTGGTAGATTTCCAGTATTTCCGGGAGCTTTTCTCGAATCTGGTTTCGTTGATATGGAATCCGTCTTTTGATGGAATACATCACCCACCTTTCATCTAAGTCATCTAAGGCTTTCGCTATTTTAACACGGAGGGTAAATTGGCGTCAACGGAATTTGGCTAAGGCCCTTTTGTTAGTTGATCGCCTAAATCTCGGTTTAGGAATCTTAATCTAGCTGTTATATCGTTATCTTAAAAGTCATAGGGCAGATTTACTATGTCAATAGAATAAACACGGGTTTTATCTATGGATTTGCCCTTATAGGACCTTGCTTAAGTAAATTCCCGTATAAGATTCTTTGACTCTGGCGACCTCTTCCGGTGTACCTTGGGCTATAATATATCCCCCTCTCTCACCGCCCTCTGGGCCCAGGTCTATTATATAATCGGCAGATTTTATGACATCGAGGTTGTGCTCAACTACAATCACAGTATTTCCTAAATCAACTAGCCTATTTAGAACCCTCAAGAGCTTTTTTATATCCTCTATGTGAAGTCCCACTGTGGGTTCATCGAGTATATAGAGGATGTTTTTCCCATCTTTTCTTCCGAGCTCCCTTGCGATTTTTATCCTCTGCGCCTCTCCACCTGAAAGGGTAGGGGCAGGCTGACCAAGCCTTAAATATCCAAGCCCTACATCTTGGAGTATTTTTAATTTCCTGATAATTGCTAGGACATCTGAGAAAAACCCTATTCCTTCATCAATCGTAAGATTGAGTATCTCAGCGATGTTTTTCCCTTTGTATCTGACATCAAGCACTTCCTTTTTAAACCTTCTTCCCTGACACTCTTCGCAGGTTACGAAGATATCTGCAAGGAAATGCATCTCAATCTTTTGCCTGCCTTCTCCCTGGCAGGTCTCGCATCTGCCTCCTGGAACATTGAATGAGAAGTGAGAGGCAGAAAGCCCCCTTGCATGTGCCTCCCATGTATCTGACATGACCTTTCTGATTTCATCATAAGCCTTAATATACGTTACAGGATTTGACCTTGAGCTTTTTCCTATGGGTGTCTGGTCGAGCATTACAACATCGGAGAGATATGATATGCCTGAGATTTCACTGAATTTACCCACCTTTTCCAATGCGTTATGAAAAGTTCGGGCTAGGCTTGAGTAGAGCACATCGTGGACAAGAGAGCTCTTCCCAGAACCGGAAACCCCAGTCACACATATAAAAGTCTCAAGTGGAAATGAGACGGTGATATTTTTAAGGTTGTTCTCTGATGCACCAATAACGGTCAGGTTTTTTCCTTTTCCCCTCCTCCTTTTTACAGGAATGGGAATTCTCTCTTTCTGTGTGAGATAGAGTCTCGTAATGGATTCATGAGAATTATTTAGAAACTTTTCGATGGGGCCCTGATACACAACGTCGCCCCCTTTTTCCCCGGCAAGGGGACCAAGTTCAATTATGTAGTCGGCAGAACGTATCATATCAAAGTCATGCTCAACGACTACGACTGTATTGTTTCTATCTCTTAACTCTCTTATAATCGAGACCAATCGGTCAATATCTCTGGGATGAAGCCCGATTGATGGTTCATCCATTATATAGAGGGTTTCGGAGAGGCTCGCTCCGAGCTGACATGCGAGATCAACCCTCTGTGCCTCTCCACCAGAGAGTGTCTTTGTAAGCCGAGAGAGTGTAATGTATCCAAGGCCCACCTTCTGTAGGAAATCGATCCTCGATCTAATCTGTTTTAGAACCTCTCCTGCGATCTTCTCTTCATAATCACTGAGAGTTAAGCCCTGAAAAAAAATCCTCAATTCTTCTATCGGCGTATCGACAATATCAGAGATTTTCTTACCGTATAAATTCACCCAGAGCGCTTCTGGTCTTAGCCTGGTTCCACTACAACTTCCACACGTAAAAGCCGATCTGTATTTACTGAGGAAAACCCTGACGTGAAGCTTATAGTTCTTCTCTTCTAAATGCCTAAAATATCCCTTTATGCCTGGAAATCTTCCATCGCCTTCAAATATAGACTTTTTTGCATCTTCAGAAAGACTCTTAAATGAGGCGTTTATATCAATTCCCCTTCCATGCGCGAATTCAAGAAGTTGTTTCATCTCATGCTTAAGCGATGGCTTTGTAAGAGGCTCAATCGCCCCCTGCGCCAGGCTCTTTCCCGGATTCGGGACTACTAGATCCGGGTCAATATCGAGTATGTTTCCAAACCCACGACAGGTTGGACAGGCTCCCTGTGGACTGTTAAAAGAAAATAGGAGTGGAGTTGGCTCATTGAATCTTCTTTGGCAGTGAGGACATTCGAGGTCCCTTGAATATTTGAGAACACCCCCGTCAATAAAATGGATATCAATATATTTGCTCTCCGAAAAAGTCGTTTCAATTGAATCTGTGATTCTTGACAAGGAGGTATCATTAATAAATACCCTATCCACTACAACCTCAGAGCCTTCCGGTATCTTCGAGAGTTCTTCAACCTCAATTACTTCTCCTTGATGGATTATCCTAATAAATCCTCTGGACATTAACTCTTGTGGAGAGACTCTGTCTTTTATTGGAAATGTTATGAGTGCTTTTTTACCCTTATTATTTTTGATCAGGTCCTCCGATATACTCTGGGGCGAATGCCGTCTTATCTCCGTTTCGCAATTTGGACAGAATATCCTTCCTATTTTTGCAAAGAGGAGCCTCAGGTAATCGTATATTTCAGTGGTTGTTCCTACTGTAGAGCGTGAACTTTTTACCTGGTTCCTGCCCTCAATTGCAATCACGGGAGGGAGCCCCGTGATGTCATCCATATCCGGACGGTCAACTCGCTCAAAGAATTGTCTTGCATAAGTCGAAAGGCACTCGACGTATCTCCTTAACCCCTCGGCATAGATTGTATCAAGGGCAAGGGACGATTTCCCAGATCCGCTGAGTCCTGTAATGACCGTGTACTTATGCCAGGGAATAGAGACGCTTATATTTTTTAAATTATTCTCTCTTGCTCCTAATATGTTTATTTCGCCTTTCATAATTATAATGAATTATACCCTTTTAAAATCAGCTATGAATTGAAGGTAGAGTTATTAACGTGGGTTCGACGAAAGAATTTAATGACACTTAAAGACTCAACAATGAAAATCAGAGAGAGTGTGCTGAGATTCCCTCCCCAAGTGAGGACTAGAAGGGGGGTTACTCTACTCCCATAGCCTGAAAGATCCGGCGTGAGATTATAATTCTCTGTATCTGTCCCGTACCCTCGAATATGTCAAAAACCTTTTGGTCTCTATAGAGTTTCTCAATGAGATTTTCTCTGAGACATCCGTGGATTCCCATAATCTCAATTGCCTTTGATGTGACCTTTCCTACCATCTCTGCAGCATAGGCCTTTGCCATTGATGCCTCTTTTGAATTCGGAAGCCCTTCGTCAATCATCCAGGCGGCGTGCCAACAAAGGAGTCTTGCGGCGTTGATCTCTGCATCCATTTCATCGAGTGTATCCTTAATGCCACGAAATCTAGGGATCGCGCTAGAGAGGAGTTTGTTTTCTTTTGCCCATTCTCTTACCGATTCATAGGCTGCCCGTGCTATTCCAACCGCCATAGATGCAACAAGGGGACGCGTAGCATCAAACGTTTTCATTGCCGTTTTAAATCCCTCTTTTGCCTTCTCGATGTAATATTCTTCACCGCCGAGGAGATTCTCAATAGGCACTCGGCATTCTTCAAATATGAGCTCTGCTGTTTCTGATGCCCGAAGACCCATCTTCTCTTCAATCCTTCCGGGATAAAATCCGGGTGTCCCTTTTTCAACTACGAATATCCGATGCCCCTCTCTTCCTAATTTAGGATCAACTGTGGCAAATACTACGACCCATGATGCCCTTGCTCCATTTGTGATAAAACACTTTCTGCCGTTGATTATGTAGTGGTTTCCATCCCGCACGGCCGTTGTCTTTATTGCTGCAACATCTGAACCAGCTCCAGGCTCGGTAAGCGCATAGGCCCCCCATCTAGGCTCCGATCTGTCTTTAAATACACTGAAGAATCTATCTTTCTGCTCTCTAGTTCCAATCATCTTTATAGGGGGAGCCCCTAAGCCCGGACCAGGAAACGATATGATAAATGCTGGGTCCCCCCATGCAAGCTCTTCCGATGCAATTACGGATATCCTTGCCTTTTGGGATTTTCCTTTTTCATCCTTTATAGATTCTCCTACCTCAATTTCTCCTAGAAGCGGATTGCCTGAGCTTATCCCCAGATTCATTGCTTCAATAAGGAATTCTTTTGGCACATTTCCTTCCTTGTCTGCCTGAAGGGAAATTGGTCTCATCTTTTTTTCTGCAAACCAGTGGAGAAGGTATTTTATGTTTTTTTGAGTTTGGGTAAGTTCAAAGTCAATCAACCTGAAAAGCTCCCATAGATATTATTACCATTGAATTAGTATAGTTCATACCTTTTTATCTTTTTTATTAGCCCCTGTCTCGTAATCCCTAGTATCTCGGAGGCCTTCTGCTTATTTCCTCCACTCTTTTCTAGCGCCTCTTTTATCATGTAAATCTCTAGCTCTTCTACTCTCTCCTTAAGAGATAGAGAACTTTTTCCCATAGGGGCATATCGCGATACTTCCCTACTTAGCGCTACGCCTCTTATATGCTCTGATAGGTCATTCTTCTCAATTGTGTTTCTCTCAGCCAGGATCGCTGCTCGTTTTACCTCATTCTCTAGCTCCCTTACATTTCCAGGCCAACTGTAATTTAGAAGACAATCCATTGCCCCCTCTGAAAAACGCATAGAGCCCCTACCTAGTTCATTTGCAAAGCTACTTAAAAAATACTGTGCAAGAGGATAAATATCTTCTTTCCTCTCCCGAAGCGCAGGTATGTGAATATGGACAACATTTAATCTATAATACAGGTCTTCACGAAAACTTCCCTTGTCTATCTCCTTTCTCAAATCCTTATTTGTAGCCGCAATAACCCTTATGTCTATATCAATTGTGCCCCTTCCACCAACCCTCTCGAGCTTCCTCTCCTGAAGTACTCTCAAGAGCTTTGCCTGTGCAGACAAAGTCATATCCCCTATCTCATCTAAAAACAGAGTCCCACCATTTGCACCCTCCAATTTCCCTACCCTCCTGTCTACACCTGTTGCTACTCCCTTCTCTATCCCAAAGAGTTCACTCTCAAGGAGGCTCTCAGGAAGTGCAGCACAGTTTATGGCAATAAATGGTTTATCGAATCTTGGGCTATTTATATGGATAGTGCGAGCGGCAAGTTCTTTTCCTGTGCCACTTTCTCCTGTGATGAGGACACTAAGGGAACTATTGCTTATCTTCTCTATTAGCTTTACTACATCCAGAATCTTTGGACTTGTCCCTATAATACTGCTCGCAAAGAACCTGCCTCTAGCTTTTTCCTTCAAAATGATATTCTCTTCTTGCAGACGTGTCTTTGAGCCTTCAAGTTCTCCTATGAGTTTTGCATTCTCAATTGCAATAGCTGCATGGGAGGCAAAGATTTCTAAGATTTCTTCGTCTTCCTTTGAGAATATGCCTTCTTTTTTATTGAGGGCCTGCAGAACCCCAAGTGGCTCGCCATTTGTATATTTCATTGGAATACAGAGGACTGTTTTGGTTCTATATCCAGTTTTTTTATCTACATCACGATTAAATTTTGGGCATTTATAGGCATCGTCTTCAATATTAATGATTTTTCCTGACCTAAGTGCCTCTCCGGCAATTCCAAGCCTTGCATTGAATCGTATTACGTCTGAGACTCCCATTGCAATCTTTGACCAGAGTTCATTTCTTTTTTTATCAAGAAGGAAAATGGTTGCCCGGTCTGCATCTACTAGCTCTGCACACTCCTCTACCAGAAAATCGAGAAGAGAATTTAGGTTTCTCTCAGAACTCATCTGACGACAGAGATTAAAAAGACTGTAATGTTTGTGCGTTAATCTAGTTTTCTTATTTATCACGACAAAGTGGGTTATCCTTTAGAAAACCTATTTTCAAGCGGTAAATTTTATTAATTCTTTCGTTATACGTATATCGTATCACGGTGTACCATAGGCGTCAACTTCGTTTACGATGTGTAGACGCCGTTTATAACTGTGTCAACAATGTTTATGGCTCTAGCCTAACTTATGATTTAAATAAATGAGACCAAAGACCCATAAGGCCTTATAAGATAAGAGTTTTGTTCAATCTACTTACCTTTCTCTAATAATTGGCATGTCTCTTGCTAATCTGTAAAGTGAAAAGAAATGAGAAATCCGAGTAGAGATAGGTTGCACACCAGCTCAAACAAAAGCCATATACAATTGGATTCAAGAGAAGCTTGGCTCAATGCAGAATAATATCCTTATAAAAGCCAATGACAAGGATACTACCCAGGTAGATGAGAATAGGTATAGCCCGAAGTATATTGTAAAGCTTCTAACAGAGAGATTTCCCTATGGAAAAGTATCATTCTACTTTAGGGACAAGAACGATTACATTGCCCTTTACTCAAACGGACGGATAAACGTAAGGGATGGAGAGAAGGACATGTTTAGGGCTTGGGTAGATTCGGAGTTTAGGAACCTCAAGCCTCAATCCGTATTCCAGGAACTTGAAAGAGAATTAATAAGAATCGATTTTACTCCGGTATCGAGCAGGGAAAATTACTCTTTCAATTCTTACAGCGATTTTATAATCTGGCTTACAGATAGGAATTGAGCTTATATTAGATTCATACCCACCATTACCTAAACATACTTGGGTCAAACTCATCCGAAATTAGAGAGACGAAATCTATCGGGAATTGCGCCCGTCTTGCATGCTCGTATATTGCTTCAATGCTCGGTGCTTCATACTCACAGTAGAACTTTCCGTCTTTTGCTGAGTAGTAGCTCTTTATCCATCTTATTCCCATGTCTTCTGAAGTGGTTTTATTGAGTCTCGCTGCGGCGGCAAGTTCCTCCTCTTTCAAAGACTGAGGCACCGTCCGTGTAACTAGAAATCTCGGCATTTGTAATTACCTCCTTTTTATCCCTATTGAAGGGTGTTCTTAATGCTTGTCTTTAGTTCCTCTTCTCCTAATTCCATAGCTAGAGAAAGGGCCTCTTCAAGATGTTTCTTCGATTCCCTATAATTCTCCAGGTTCTGGTAAACCCTTCCAAGGTTATAGAGAACCCAGGCTTCTCCCTTTTTATCTCCGAGTTCCTTTCTTATTCTCAAAGACTCTTGATAGTGCTTCCAAGCGCTATGATGATCGCCCATTTCATAATACACATTCCCAACAGAATTTAAAATATATCCCTCCGCCCTTTGATCTCCTGTTGTCATAGATATTCTTAACGCCTCTTGATTGCACTTTAATGCTTCCTCGTGTTTGGATAGACTTAGATACACGACACCCATGCTGCTTAGAGCTACTCCTTCGCCTACTAGGTTCCCCGTTTTCTTGCAGATTTGTAAGGCATCTTTGTAGTAAGAAAGGGCTTCCTCATAAAGACCTAGATTCCAACAAACCACTCCAAGGCTATTAAGCAAAATTCTAATTTCATCTTCATTGCCTATTTCTTTTTTAATCTCTAAACTCTTTTTATAGCTCGGCAGTGCCTTTGTGTAATCGTGTAGATTTTGTCTGTATATATTTCCCATGAGGCTAAGAACCCTCCC
This sequence comes from uncultured Spirochaetia bacterium, assembly GCA_964389705.1. GTDB lineage: Bacteria > Desulfobacterota_D > UBA1144 > Nemesobacterales > CSP1-2 > PSLL01. The sequence continues at coordinate 6,550 of CAYMEO010000032.1, read as the reverse complement.
TTCTGATACCTTATTTCCTATTTCTCTATAAATCTTTAACGCCTCTTCATAATGGTTTATAGATTCTTGGTAGTCTCCTAAGATGCCATAAATAGCCGCTATATAACTCAGGATATTAGCCTCTTCAAACCTATCCCTTAACCCGCGGCTAATATTCAGTGCTTCACTGTAATACCTAAGGGATTCTTGATATTTACCCAATCGCCAAAATACGTTTGCAATGGTAGTTGGGACAGTAAGATGGGAGTAGGAGTTAAGACTACTCAATCCACTCTCTTTAATTATTCTCCAGGATTCTTGATAATGCTCCAAACAGGCGTGGAATTTTTCCATGTCACGATAAACATTACCGATATTAAATTCGGCAATATTCTGACCGTTTGTAATTCTCAATTGCCTATAGATTCTCAAGGCTTCTTGGAGGTGTAATAAGGCATCTTCATATTGACCTAGCTGCCTATATACCTCTCCTAAATTGATTAGCTCAAATGCCTCCGCTTCACCACCTCCTAATTTGCGATGCACATCTAAAGCCTCTTGGTGGTACTTTAACGCCTTATTGTAATCACCCAAACGCCAATGTATAAAGCCCATCCCCCTCAAAGCCTTTCCTTCCCCTGCTTTATCACCTACTTTCCTCTTAAGAGCAAGGGCGGACTTGCCCATCGCTTCCGCTTCCCGATACTCTCCTAAGACGCTTAGAAATTCAGCCCGCCTGATGTATCCATCGGAAAGCCTTCTTTCATCGTTTATTGATTTTGATAAATCTATAATTGCCTCGAGGACTTTTTTCTGTTCCTCTCTTTTCCCTATGGCATCATAAATGTTCTCCGTATCAAATAGAATATCTATTTTTCTTTCATCATTCGTTTTTGTCTTCGGCATCTCATCCAAACACCTCAGTGCTTCATTAAAGAACCTGAAAGCTTCCTCAGTGGCAAAGATTTCTTTTGCCTTTTTGCCAGCCATGGTCAAATAATAAGACGCCTTTTCTCTGTTATTTGCCCGGCTGAAGTGATGAGCAAGAACTTCACAGAATTCTTCAATTCTATTGGGGTACATATCCTCGATGGCATTTCCCGTTTTTTCATGGAGTTCCCTTCGTTTTTGAATAAGGAGGCTGTTGTAGGCGACTTCGTGCGTAAGGGCGTGCTTAAATATGTAATTAGCGTCGAGGGAAAACCCCCTTTCATATATCAGCTCTGTATTCCTGAGCGCAAGGAGATGGTCTCTAAGCTCTTGATCACTTAGAGAAGAAACCCTTTGTAGCAAGTTAAAAGTGAACTCCCTTCCAATGACAGAGCCGACTTGGAGCGTTCTTTTGAGGTTCTCCTCTAGTCTGTCTATTCTTGCCATGATTATATCCTGTATGGTGCCGGGAACTTCCATTTGAGCAGCGTTCTTATTAATTGCGTATCCGTTTTCGGTTTTAACAATTACTCCACACTCACGTAGGGATTTTAACAACTCTTCAATGAAGAATGGGTTTCCCTCGGCTTTCTTATTAATCAAGTCCCTTATCTCATCGGGGAGTCCACTTGTTTCCAATATACCCTCTGCCATTCTAACACTTTCCTCGCGCGTAAGATTACGCAGTTGGATCCTCGTATGGTAGGTTCTTTCCCCCAATGGTTGAGAGTAGCCGGGGCGATAGGTAAGGAGCAATAACACTGGTGCGGCGGCAATGGAATCGGCTATATAGAGGAGAAACTCCTCGGAGACCTTGTCTATCCAATGGAGGTCCTCGATGAGAAGAACCAGGGGGCGAATCTGGCTCCCCCTGAGGATTATCTTCCGTAGCGCTTCAAATATCTCGGCTCTCCTTTGTTGAGCGTCCATAGTGGAAACGGGGGTTTCTCTGGGGTCTACAGAAAGGAGGTATTTAAAGTACGGTATAGTCGGCTCAAGGCCGCTGCCCAGGAGCAGGGTGCCTTCCTCGATTTTTCTAACAATTTCCTGCTCGTTATCCGATTTGTCGGCAACCTGAAAATTCCTCTTTAGTATCTCTATTAAAGGAAGATAGGCTATAGACCTCCCAAATGAGGTGCATCTCCCCTCCAGCCAGCTTATATTCTCAACTGAGAGGGATTTTCTGAATTCTAAGAGGAGTCGGGATTTCCCAACGCCCGGCTCTCCTACAATGAAAACAATCTGCCCGCGCCCTTCTTTAGTTTCACTCAGGCAGTCTTTGAGAATGCCGAATTCCTTCTCTCTGCCTGTAAAGGGGGTCAGTCCACGCTCGACCTGAATATCAATCCGGGTTCTGGTGCCTCTTGTTCTAATTACCTCATATACCTTTATGGACTCCGATTTTCCCTTAGCCCGCACTTTCTCTAATGGACGCGTGAGAAAATATCCGCTTACCAGTTTGTTCGTATTCTCTGAAATCAGCACCCTTCCGGGGTCTGCTACATTGAGAAGATATGAGGCCAGATTGATTGTGTCTCCTACCGCCGTGTAGTCCATCCTGAGGTCATTGCCTATGTTTCCTACCACCACAAGCCCGGTGTTAAGACCTATTCTTATTCTGAAGCCAATGTTACTCTCCTTTTTAAGTTTGTCCCCGTAAATTTTAATTTCCCTCTGAATCGCTAAGGCCGCGCTCACAGCTTTATATGGATGGTCTTCTAAAGCGATGGGTGCTCCAAAGAGGGCCATGACCCCGTCTCCTGTGAACTGATTAATGGTTCCTTCGTATCGGTATACCTGGTCTATAATGATCTTAAAGCACCTGTTCATCAGTGTGCGCACTTCCTCGGGGTCCACTCTCTCGGAAAGTTCTGCAAGGCCGCATATACCGGCAAACAGCGCGGTTACCTGCTTGCGCTCTCCTTCAAGGCTGGCCTTGGTTTGGAGGATCTTCTCGGCTAAATGTCTGGGAATCCGACTCTGTGTCTCGTCTAGAACGGAGGCTTTAGGGGGGTTAACTCTTTCATCTTGGGGGTTTTCTTTCTCGCGGATTTGATATTCCTGGATTGAGTCTGACGAATGCCTAATCTCAGGCTTGGACCCAGAAAATAGCCCGTATCTTTTCATCTTATATATAAGTCCCTGCCTTGTAATTCCCAGAATCCGAGAGGCCTTTTGCTTATTCCCTCCGCTCTTTTCCAGTGCCTCTTTTATCTTCTTAATCTCGACTTCCTCTACGGATCCTCTGAGGGGCTGGGTGGCTTCCGCCCTAGTAGGAGCGTATCGCGATACACTTCTATTTTCCAATGTATCTCTCAGATACTCTGAAAGGTTTTCTTTCTCTATTACATCGCCGCTGGCCAAGACAGCCGCTCGTTTTACCTCGTTCTCTAGCTCCCTTACGTTGCCGGGCCAATTGTATTTCATAAGACAATCCATTGCTTCGGTTGAAAAACGCATAGAGTTTTTCCCAATTTCACCCTCAAAGTTGGCTAGGAAATGGTTTGCAAGAGGGCAAATATCTTCTTTCCTTTCTCGAAGCGGCGGCATGTGGATTTGGACAACGTTTAATCTGTAGTACAGGTCTTCACGAAAGGTTCCCTTCTCTATCTCCTTTTTGAGGCCTTTATTTGTGGCCGCAAGAATCCTTATATCTACATCAATTGCGCCTCTTCCTCCAACCCTCTCTAGTTTTCTCTCCTGAAGCACGCGCAGGAGCTTGGCCTGAGCGGAAAGACTCATATCACCAATCTCATCCAGAAACAGAGTCCCGCCATTTGCCGTCTCAATCTTTCCTAATCTCTTCTCCACACCTGTTGCGACCCCCTTCTCTATACCAAAAAGCTCGCTCTCAAGAAGGCTCTCAGGCAGGGCGGCACAGTTAATGGCGATAAAGGGTTTATCAGATCGGGGACTGTTCATATGGATAGTACGTGCAGCAAGCTCCTTTCCAGTGCCACTCTCTCCTGTAATAAGAACGCTTATAGAACTATCGCTTATCTTTTCTATTAGCCTTACTACATCCAGAATCTTTGGACTCGTTCCTATAATATCGCTCATAATGATCCTACTTTCTTTACCTTTGGGATTCATAGCCAAAATACATTGTATCACAGTGCCTCTAAAAGCGTAAAGCTCTTTGCGATGCGTAAAGAGAACTTTACGCTTTCGTCAAGAAACTTTACGTCCCTAGTTTGATATTGAAATTTGGAGATGAATTAAAAAGTTCCTGAATCTCTAATATAATCAGGACTTGTATGCACTTGCCTAGTTTCATACGGTGTGTGGCATGGCTTTTGCCCTATTATAGAAACAAAATCATAAAAAGGAGGTAAGACAAAATGAGAAGGTTAGTAACAATAGTAACGCTGGGTTTAGCCATTGGTTTCTCTTCTGTCACTTTTGCTTCCGACTATATGGACCTATATACAAAGCCCATAGTAAGAAGCGAGGTTAAAGGCGAGACAAAGGGCGGAAATGTAGAGGGGAGCCCGATGAGTTTCTATACCAGCCCGAAGGAATGGAGCGTAACTGATTCACCAGCAACGGGTGAGCAGAAAGCAGACGAAGGACACCTCTCTGTTTTTGGTGTTCAGATTTCACTTAAGTAGCGATAATTGTATGGGCGATTCGCGAATCGCCCATACTTTAAAACGGAGGTGATAAGAATGACGATAACAATAGCCTCTTTCACAATTAACTACCCAGCACTGATGATTGAGCATGAGAAAGGAGAACAAGCTAAAAGAGATCGCCTTCCGATTACTTACTGGGGAATTTATCTAGATGATAAACACATATCTTATACATCGAGTAGAGAGCTGGCTGAAAAGACGAAGGTATGGATAGAGAAATGGCTAAAGGACAGGCTTGAAATCTAGAAAGGAGGAGCAATACCATGGAAAAAAGAAAAGTTATGGATTGTAGGGAATGTCCCAGCGAGAATAACTGTACAGTTACTATCAGCGGCAAAGAGAATGAAGTTTTACCGCTTGCTGTGTACCATGCGGTAACCAGCCATGGCCATATTGATACACCCGAACTTTGGGAACAGATCAGGGCTATGCTGGAAGATGAATAAATAATAAAGGAGGTGATAGAGATGAAGGTAGTTTCGTGCAGAGACGCGGGGGTGGACTGCGATTTTGTGGCCCGTGGTAAAACCGAGGAAGAGGTCTTGCAAAAGGCCGCCGAACACTGTCAAAAAGACCACGGCATGAATGATATTCCGAAAGAGCTTGTCGAGAAGGTGCGCGCACTTATTCACGACGAGTAATGACGGAAGTGTACAGTAAAAATTCAGAAAGGAGGTGTTAAACATGGCATATCAAGTAGAAGGACAATTGTTGGAAGTCTGCACATGCAACGTACTCTGTCCGTGCTGGATAGGAGAGGACCCGGATGGCGGTACTTGCGATGGTGTAGTGGGGTATCACATTGATAAAGGAACCATAAACGGCGTGGATGTATCAGGCCTCTCCTTTATATTTCTTAACCATATCCCCGGTAACATTATGAAGGGTAACTGGCGCGTTCTCTTCTGCGTCGACGAGAATGCCACACCTAAGCAGCAAGAAGCACTCGTGAATATGTTTAGCGGTAAGCTCGGCGGGCCTCTTGCGGATATGGCAAAATTGATCGGCGAGGTAGTGGGTGTAGAACGGGTGCCCATTACATTTGCTGTCAAAGAGGGTAGGGGGAACCTGCATATCGGTAAAGCCGTTGAAGCTGAGCTGGTGCCGTTCCAGGGGGCGACGGGTAAATCAACGACGCTTCATGACAGCGTATTTACAACTATTCCCGGCTCTCCTGCTTATATAGGGAAGGCCTTGAAATATAAGGCGAATGTACCCGCCCTAGGTTTTGACATTGACCTGCAAAACCACAACGCCATACAGGGGCATTTCCGATTCCAGGGCTGAGACAACTACAGTTAGGTTATAGTCCTTCCCGCAGACGAATCCAACCGCCTGCGGGAAGGGAAATTTATAAAGGAGATTTCAACTATGTGGACTGTAAGTGATCGAAGACCTTTCATAACCTTGTTTGTGGCACTGGTCATACTGACCTGGCTAGTTCTCTGGATATGGGGGCAATCCCCTTATGGGCGATTCTTGAGCCATGAGGGACTGGGCGAAGTTGAAGCCTTTCTCAACAGAAAGCATGTTTCCCTGATCCTGATTTTTGTCCTGGGTTGGACATTGATGACTGTGGCTATGATGCTTCCGACGAGCCTGCCTTTGATTACGCTCTTTCATACTATTACGCGTAAGCGATCGGATCGGATGGTCCTGGTAGCACTGCTCATTACTGGCTATTTGACTATCTGGGTGCTATTCGGCTTTGTAGCTCATATATGCGATTGGGGATTGCATGAGACCGTTGAGCATAACATCTGGCTTGAGTCTAACACCTGGATTCTCGGGGCAGCGCCTGTTCTTCTAGCAGGGATTTATCAGTTTACCCCTCTCAAATACTACTGCCTCGACAAATGCCGCTCGCCCTTTAGCTTTATTACAGAACACTGGCGAGGGAGCCATGAGAAAATACAAGCTTTTCGACTGGGTGTCTATCACGGAATCTTTTGCATAGGATGTTGCTGGGCGTTGATGCTTCTTATGTTTGCCGTGGGCGCGGGGAA
>CAYMEO010000031.1:0-28142 GCA_964389705.1 uncultured Spirochaetia bacterium | reverse complement strand
GAATAAAAAACATACTCCCCATAGGTTAATGCACCCAGGAACTGTGTAAATATGCACAAAATGGTTCCTTGAAATTCCCCACAAAGTGCGTAGAATCTCTACTCTTAAGAAGGAGAAAGGGCCTTGGCCATAGAAAACAGCTGGATAAAAGACAATTGGGCCTTAATACTTGGGGCATCAAGCGGCTTTGGTGAGGCAATAAGCCTTAGGCTTGCAGAGGCAGGGATGGATATATTTGGAGTCCATCTTGATAGAAAATCTACTATGCCCAATGTTGAACGCATTATAGATCAAATTAAAAACAGAGGAAGGCAAGCGATTTTCTTCAATATAAATGCTGCTGATGGTGAAAGGCGAAGAGAGGTGATAAGCTATATAGAACGGTTCCTTAAAGAGAATGGGAATCCTTCAGGGATAAAGATCCTCGTTCACTCGCTTGCCTTTGGAACCCTGAAGCCCTACATTTCATTCTCTCCCCAGGAGATGGTAACGGATTCCAATATCAATATGACGCTTGATGTTATGGCGCATAGCCTTGTTTACTGGGTTCAGGAACTGGTTCTAAGGAGACTCATGATATCTGGTGGGAGGATATTTGCAATGACAAGTGCCGGTGGACACAGAGTCTGGCCCACATACGGTCCTGTCTCTGCTGCAAAGGCGGCGCTGGAATCTCATATAAGACAGCTTGCCGTTGAGCTTGCCCCGATTGGGATAACAGCAAATGCTATAAGAGCGGGTGTTACAGATACCCCGGCTTTGCGGAAAATCCCAGGAAGCGAAAACATAATAAAAAAGGCCCTCGAGGCAAACCCAAGTGGGCGCCTCACCACGCCCAAGGATGTGGCTGAGGCCATACTTGTACTTTCCCAACCTGGCACATACTGGATTACGGGGAATGTAATTGGAGTAGACGGTGGAGAGGATTTGATTTGATGGAAAGAAAAATAAGGGTTTTTAACACTCTTTCACAGAAAAAAGAGGATCTCATTCCTTCAGATGGAAAAACTATAAGGATGTATGTCTGTGGCCCCACTGTTTATAGTTCGGCACATATAGGTCATGCAAGGGCTGCCATAACGTTTGATGTTATACAGAGGTTCTTAAAAAGAATGGGATACAAGGTGGACTATGCGAGAAATTTTACAGATATAGACGATAAAATCATAAATAAATCGAAAGAGACGGGAATTCCACCTGGAGAGATAGCACGGATGTATACGGAGGAATATAAAGCCGACATGGCGTCTCTAGGGGTTGAGCCTCCGACATATGAGCCGAAGGTTACGGATCACATACCCGATATAATTGAGCTTATAAAAGTGATTATTGATAAGGGCTATGCTTACCAGTCCGACGGCGATGTTTTCTTCTCAATCAAGAGGTTCCGGGGCTATGGAAAACTATCGCGCAGATCGCCTGATGAGATGCTTGCGGGAATTAGAATTGATATAAATGAGCGAAAGGATGATCCTCTTGATTTTGCCCTTTGGAAGGGAGCAAAACCGGGGGAGCCTTGGTGGGAAAGTCCCTGGGGAAGGGGACGTCCGGGATGGCATATAGAGTGCTCAGCTATGAGTATGAAGTACTTGGGAAATAGCTTTGATATTCATGGAGGGGGCAAGGATTTGATATTCCCTCATCATGAAAATGAGATAGCCCAATCCGAGGCCGCAACGGGAGGGGAATTTGTAAGGTATTGGGTGCACAATGGGCTTATTCAGATAAACCGCGAAAAGATGTCGAAATCCCTCGGGAACATTATAAGTATAAAAGATGCCATATCGAGATGGAGCAGAGAGGCAATTCGTATGTTTTTTCTCTCCCATCATTATCAGAATCCGGCGGATTTCTCAGAAAGGGCAATGGACGAGTCAGAGGCTGCGCTTGAAAGGCTTTACGTTACTCTTAAGCGCGCGGATGCCTTAAGAAAGGAGGTCAAAAAGGATGACCAGGAGCTCAGGGGTAGCTTAGAGGGATTTAAGACGAAATGGATTGAGGCGATGTCCGATGACTTTAATACGGCAGATGCCCTTGGAAACATCTTTGATCTAACTAGAGCAGTCAATAGGTCAATTGACTCTCTTGGTTGGACAGTCACGCTGAGAGAGGCTCTAAAGGAGATTAGGGAACTCGGATATGTATTAGGGATCTTAGAATTTGCTCCCGACGATTATCTGAAGAGGGAGAGGCTGAGTAAAAAATCCATAGAAATAACCGAAGATGAAATTCAGCACCTAATTGAGGAGAGGGATGCGGCGAGAAAAGAAAAGAATTGGAAGCGCGCAGATGAAATCAGAATGTATTTAGATTCTAAAGGGATAATACTGGAAGACACCCCAAAGGGGACTATCTGGCGGGTTAAAATCTAACTGACTATTTATCACGAATAAACCTGATACATAATACAAGATGGAAGATGATCCTGCTTAGACCCAGATTCCAAGGTACTCAAGAGCCCTTTTAAAGGTAAGAGGGGCTTGGGTTTCACCCCGGCAGCTATACCAGCACGCCGTGCACTTGGTTCTATCAAAAATCCCAGAATGGTATTCACTCCCGTGGGCAACAATGGGCATCTCAGAGCAACGCTTCATATGCCCGCTTGGGGTGACCGTAATCATATTGATTCCTGCAAGGCATTTGGGAACACCACCATTTTCAAAATATCCTGGGATCTCCTTTAGATAATACTCAGTAGATACAACGATTCCCTTCCAACGTCTCCTGAGTTCTATGAGTTCATCAACCACTCTTCTAACCTTTTCGATATTCCCATTTATAAAATGGGAGGTGTTATTGGTTTTCATCACAGAATAAGAGCTATATGAAACCTTTACACCCCATTCTTTTGCCTGATGGGCGATGTCAACAATCTGATCTAGGTTGTCTTCCATTATAATCGTGTTAAGGACAATGTTGCTTGATATTTTCCCGAGTTGGGGAATTAGGTTTGATAGATGCTCCCAGAGGCCGGGAATTCCCCTGTAGGAGTCGTGTTTTTTCCCTAGGAAGTCGAGTGAGATAGAGATTTGATTAAGTCCTACGTCAAAGAGTTCCTTGGCTTTTTCTACCGTAAGGAGGTCTCCTTTTGTAACCATGGTAGTGAATATGAATATAGAACACTCTTTTATCTGTTTTATTATGTTGGGGAGGTCGCGCCTCAGCATCGGCTCTCCACCTGTGATTGATACGACAAGCGGATTGATCCTCTTTATTATCGGGCGGTAGTCTGAGAGTCGAATCTCGTGTTTTGTTTCCCAATAGTCGCAAAAATCGCAGCGGGCATTACAGAGTTTTGTTATCTCCAGGTTAAGAAGCTTAGGGCGTCTCGTAGCATTGATATATAGGAATTTGAGCGTTCCGTTTAAACCTTCTCTAAACCTTTCAACAGGCCCCAATCTCTGAGAGAGCATCAGAGAGATTATATGGATTATCTGAGTAGAGTCAAGATTTATTGTCTCTCAATTTTACGTCTGACATACTCTTTATCGGATTTTTGGCGTTTAGACACCTGATATATTCCGGCTAGTATAAGCACTCCACCAATTATAACGCCTGTATCCAATGTCTTGCCCAACTGTATCCAATCAAACAGAAGCCCAAACACAGGCACAAGCATTGTTGCAGAGGTAGCGGTATGGGTATCTAGCTTTTTTAGGAGATAAAACCAGATTGTAAAGTTTATTGTAGAGGCAATTACACCTGTAAATAAGATAACACCGATGGATACCCAATTCCATTTGATGTGCCATAGCCCTTCAATTGGGAGGGATAGGATTGCAAGTCCTAGAGTTCCTATAGGCATCTGCACGCCATTTACCATATATGCGTTTTCGTTGGGTAGTTGTTTTTTGATTATTATATTTGCAATAGCCCATGAAACCGCTCCCGTGATAACCATGAACTCTCCAAATAGAATCTGTGCATTCTGGTTTACTAGCGTATCCCATCCCCAAATACAGAGGATTCCCATACCACCGCTTATAACCCCAACCCACCGTGAGGCATTGAGCTTTTCCTTGAGATAGAAATGGGCAAGAAGGCTCGTCCAAAGGGGCATAGTGTAGAGAAGAACCGATGTCTTTCCCGCCGTGACAAACTTCATTCCGTGAAGCATAAGCCCAAACATTCCCGTTGTTTGAAACAGTCCTACTGTGACATAATAAGGCCATTTTTCCCTCTTTGGCCAGGCAATCCCTTTGAGCAGCGGAAACATACCCAAACTTCCGACTGCGCATCGCCATGTTGCAAGCGTAAATGGTCCCATGAATCCTAATCCGATCTTCATCAAGACCCATGAGTATCCCCATGTTACAACTAAGAAGACCAATAAGGCGATGTTTAATGCCATTTAAAGAAAACCCCTTATTTTGACAATCCATCAAATCCACAGGCGCGTCCACTATGGATTAGAAGGGGAATTAAACCAGTAGCTCACCATTTCAGATAGGGGGCGACTGGTTAGGCGCCCCCTATATCTTTTAGTAAGCCGTCCAACCGCCATCTACTACGAGGTGGGCGCCTGTAACATACTTGGCCTCATCGCTTGCCAGATAAACAAGGGCATAGGCTATGTCCTCAGGCTCCCCTCTATAGCCCATAGGGACTATCTGTGCGGCTATCTGGTCTAGCTTTTCCTGGGCATCAGGAGGATTGCCAATGAAGTCCTCATTCATCTTTGTCTTGATGAATCCCGGACAAATTGTATTTACGCGAATTCCCTGCTTTGCGTGGTCTAGGGCGAGGCTTCTTGTAAACTGCATTATTGCCCCTTTTGAGGTGTTATATGCAACACAGTTCGGAGAGCCAATGAATCCAAGAACTGAAGAGTTATTTATAATTGAGCCTCCTCCATTCTTTATCATATGGGGAATTATATACTTACTCATAAGAAAGGTGCCTTTTACGTTTATGTCTATTATCTTTTCCCATGCCTCGACGGAGGTTGTAACCACCGTTCCAACCTCAAGGATACCGGCATTGTTAAACAATATATCAATCTTATTAAATCTCTTAATAAATTCATCTACCGTTCTTTTCACATCCTCTTCTTTAGACACATCTCCGGGGAAGGCAACAACCTCACCTTTTCCCTTGGCTTCTCTTACAACGCTATCGAGTTTTTCTTTATTTCTCCCTGTAATTCCAACCTTTGCCCCTTCTTTACAGAAAAGGAGAGCGGTAGCCCTACCAATACCCTCTCCTCCTCCAGTAATTATCGCTGTCTTTCCGTTGAGTCTCATTAATTTCTACCTCCTTAATTATATTTATTTTTGACATAGATTACGCAAGCTTCTTTAATTACCAGAGGACGTGATAGTACCCATTGTGTTGAATGACCTCTATGGGGATCCCGAACAAATGCGACAGACAATCAGCAGTTAGCACCTGTGATTTAACACCATCGGCAAATACCCTTCCGTTCTGCATAAGGATCACACGATCTATCTCTGGGAAGATATCGGATAGATGGTGTGTTACAATCAGTACGGCTGTACCTGAATTCGCCAATTTACGCAGCGTCTTTTGCAATTCGCGCTGGGCATAAATATCAAGGCTCGTGCTGGGCTCATCCATCAATAGGGTCTTGGGATCGTGTACCAAGGCACGACCGATCAGGATGCGGCGAATCTCCCCGGATGACATCTCACATATATGTCGATCCGCCAGATGGGAGATCCCGAGGCAAGCCAGTACCTCATCGGCCTTTATCCGCATGGCTTGTGTGACCTCGTGATGAGGCCATATCCCAATACTGCCGAAGAAGCCGGATATAACGACCTCTCTGCCGCTGAATTCACCGATATAGTCAATAATCAGGTCATTTGACACAATACCCAGTATTGATCTTAACTCAAGGATATTCCATTGCTCATGGCCTAGAATGGTTAGCGATGAACCGTCTTTTACTATTGGGTAACACTCACGCATAATAGTTTTAATCAACGTGGTTTTGCCGCAGCCATTTGGTCCTAAGATGGCGACATGCTCACCTACTTGAATCTTGAGACTTATATCGTGTAGAACGAGTCTGGTTCCTCGACTAACAAAGACGTGTCTAAAATCAATTAGAGGATAAGGGCGTTCAATCATTTGGTATTACTCCTTTATCTGAACGCCCCTCGCTTGTAGGATTGTTCCCCTTGCATGTTCGACCTGTGCAAGGGCAATATTATAATTGACAATAGCCTGTATTTCTTGGGTTTTTGCATTTACAAGGTCTCTTTGGGCTTGTATCACATCCAGCGTTGTCCCAACACCTACTTTGAGTCTTTCATTTTGTTGCCTCAGTAGCTCTTCATTAAGCTGAACCGCAACCTTTGCCGATTCTATACTCCTTAAGCTATTTTGAACCTGTCTAATGGCGTTCCTTACATCAAGCGCAACGCTTTCTTCAGTCTGTTTGAGTGCAATAATACTTCTATCCAGGTTTGCCGAGGCTTGTACATAATTCCCTCTGGCAGTTCGGTTAAAGAGGGGGAAGCTAAAAACCCCCAAGACCTCCCACACGGGGAATCTCCCTTCGAACAGGTTTGTAAAAGCATCTATAGGTTCATTGAATTGCTCCGGAATTGACGGGGGTTTTCCTCCTCCGAATACTAGAATATTCGGATTTTCACTACCACCCAGACCTTGGAGTGTCACTATACCTTGAATGGATAAGCTAGGAAGCCTCTGATTTGAGGCAAACTTCTTTTGTATTTCATTGCTTTCTATATTGAGCTTTGCCTGTGCTATCTCGGGCCTTTTTTCTAAAGCCTCTTTAAGCACCTCGTCTTCATTAAATGATTTAAGAACGGTAGTCGGCTCGTCGGTTAGGATAATCTCCTCTGTAAGGGGGATTGTAAGTATGTTCTTAAGGCTATCCTCAGCGGCTTTAAGATTGTTCTCAGCCGTAATTAGATTTACCTCATCTGATGCAACCTGTGCCTTAGCCTGTGTAACAGCGACGGGAGCAAGTGTTCCTACCTCTACCTGAATCTCGTTTTGACGCTGGAGGGTTTTTGAAACCTCAAGCTCAGCCTTTGCAACCTCCAGATTCTTTTTTGCAGCTACTGCATTCCAATAGGCCGTTTCAACACTTAGAAGGGTATCAGAGATTGTTTGCTCAAGTTGTTTCTCTGAGACTTCACTCGACTTTCTCGCTACGATTATAGGCGTTAAATTCACATCAAGCCCAAAGTTCTTAAGAAGATTCTGCCCAACGCTAAAGCCCAGATTTGTAACCCAGCTTGGGCTTAAGGACTCAATTGGGGAGCTCGTGGTTGTTCGTGCCAGAGAGAAATTAAGAATGTTATAGAACGTACCGGTTGGGAGATTTCCTGTTATACTGCTTCCGGCAGTAAATTCTTTGCTATTAATGGCACCACTTGAGACAAAGGCGCTTGTCGTAGGGGTCTTAGAATCTATAAAAGATGAACTGAGATTTAAGATTGGATCGAATATGCCTTTTTGAGTCAGTATATTTCCCCGTGATATTTCTACGCCTTTCCTCTGTATCTGTATATTCCTGTTATTTTCTAGTGCTATTCTAATTGCATCTTGAAGGGAGAGATTGAGGGGTTGGTCGGCTCCTACAATGGAAAGAAATACTAGAAATATGATTCCGTTCATTGTCTGTCCTCTGTGGATATAGATTTAGAAGAATTTAAGGACTATCTATTAATTCTTCTGATCCTTCAGCTGCTGTATTTGACCTTTTCCCATTCCTAAGTAATTCGTCTTCTCTTATCTTTGACATTCTATATAGGGTGTGGTAAAGTAAGTAAGTAATTACTTAATATATTACAGGAATTGTTAAAAATGTCAATTGAACAGGTAAGGGTCGGTAAAACACGGGATAAGATCCTGGAGGCTGCAATAGGGCTTTTTGCCGAAAAGGGATTCAATGGTACTACTACTAAAGAGATTGCGGAGAAAGCGGGTGTGAATGAGGCTTTGATATTTCGATACTTCTCTACAAAAAGAGACCTCTATGGGGCTATTATTGAGAAAAAGATTCAAGAAGATCCAAAGGTTGAACTGCCGCTTGAGACCTTTAAAGAGACCAAGGATGATTGGTTGATCTTTAAATCCCTTGGCATAAGAATGTTTGAGTGTGTAGAGAAGGACCCAAGCTTCTTGAGACTACTTCACTTCAGTGCACTGGAGGGGCATGAGTTATCGGATATGTTCTTTGATACCTATGTGCAGCATCTGAGGACACTCCTTTCCGACTACATTGAGGAGCGAATATCGGATGGGGCCTTTAAGGACATAAACCCCTTCCTTGCAGCACGGGCATTTATGGGAATGTTTACAAATTACATAGTTGCCCAGGAGCTCTTCGGTGAGAAGAAAAAGAAAAGGATTAAAAAGGAAGATGTAGTTGAGACTTTTGTAAGAATCTTTCTTGAAGGGATAAAAAATTAGAATTTAAGGGGCTACTTACTCTATATGTCTTTGAATCATGGGAAGAGAAGCGAAATCCATTATTGACCGAAAAGTCCGTGGCTTTTTATTGTGCCTTCCGATTCTCCATGTTGGTTTATTCCTTGCTTTATCTCTTTTATTTATGTCCTGTTCCGGAAAGCATGATCAGCCTCATAGAAAACCGGGGCAATCCGGGATGAATGAGGCTGTACCAGTAACCATTGCTACGGTAGTTCAAAAGGATGTTCCGGTGCAAATACGCGCCATCGGTAGTGTAGAGGCCTATTCCACAGTATCGGTCAAATCACGGGTTGCAGGGCAATTAGTGGAGGTCAACTTTAAAGAGGGTCAGGAGGTAAAAAAGGGTGAACTTATCTTCTTGATTGACCCGCGCCCATTTAAGGCGGCTCTCAATCAGGCCGAGGCTAACTTGGCAAAAGACATAGCCCAGATGAAAAAGGCCGAAGCGGATGCCCGTCGTTACACAGACTTGTTCAAAAGGGGTATAGTCTCTCAACAGGACTATGACCAGAATCGTACCAATTTCGAAGCCATGAGGGCAACGGTTAAAGCAGACGAGGCTGCTGTAGAAAATGCCAGGGTTCAACTCGGATACTGCTATATCTATTCCCCTATAGATGGACGGATCGGAAAACTCATGGTTAATCAGGGCAATATGGTCAAGGATAACGACACAGTTCTAGCGGTTATCAATCAAATTAAGCCGATATATGTGGATTTCTCTGTTCCGGAGCAGGATCTACCAAGGATAAGGAGATATATGGCTGTAGAAAAATTGGAGGTTCAGGCAATTATTCCTAACGATAAAGACAGTGCTGCTGTTGGGGAGTTGAGCTTTATAAACAACCAAGTGGATACAAGCACAGGAACCATACTCCTTAAAGCAATCTTTCCCAATGAAAACGAGGCCCTTTGGCCAGGCCAGTTTGTCAATGTGGTGCTAACTCTAACTAGACAAACAAATGCAGTAGTGGTTCCGTCTACTGCAGTCCAAACAGGGCAGCAGGGTAATTATGTCTTTGTTGTTAAGCCAGACCTTACGGTTGAGTCTCGTCCTGTCATTTTAGGGAATGAACTTGGTCGAGAGGTCGTTATCGCAAGGGGGCTTCAGCCAGGAGAGAAAGTGGTAACTGAGGGGCAGCTTAGGCTTGCCCCGGGGATTAAAGTAGAGATCAAGGGCGAGGTAGCAGAAAGTGGAACTCAAGAGGCTCAAGATGGTGGTTCTGGGTCATCAGGGATACGATACTAACCGGGAGAGGGATTTTTAATACCTGAGGGAGGTTTGTAGGGGGAAGAACCGATGGTTTCCCTAGATTTTATATGGATAAATGTAGAGACGAACTGCCATTTCAAGTCGGATTTGAATCGCTAATTTAAGGTTAACTCTCTGATACGTAACTCTAAGATGAAATACACCAGGGCACCTGGGCTTCTATAGAAGACTTAAGATCTTATTATTGAGGGAATATGTCTATGAATTTATCAGAAATCTTTATCCGCCGATTCGTTATGACAACCCTTGTTATGTTGGGGATTCTCCTTTTTGGCATCATGGGATATAAGCTCCTGCCAGTGAGCGATCTTCCGAATGTTGATTTTCCCACACTTCTTGTAACGGCCAGTCTCCCTGGTGCAAGCCCCGAAACAATGGCCTCATCTGTTGCTACGCCTCTTGAGAGGCAGTTTTCCACTATTGCCGGCCTCAGTTCTATGACCTCTACCAACGCCTTGGGTTCCACTCAGATTACACTACAGTTTGATCTGAGCCGTGATATTGATGCCGCCGCTCAGGATGTGCAGACGGCAATCGTTCAGGCAACACCGTTTCTTCCTCAGAATATGCCGCAGCCTCCTACATATCGTAAGGTAAACCCTGCTGATCAGCCTATTTTGTATATTGCTGTAAGCTCACGGACGCTCCCTCTCTGGCAGGTGGATGATTATGCAGAGACGGTAATGGGACAGCGCATATCTATGGTTAAGAACGTGGCACAGGTCCAGATTTTTGGGCCACAGAAATATGCAGTCCGCGTCCAGCTTGATCCAAATGTGCTTGCCAGTAAGGGAATAGGGATAAACGAGGTAGAGCAGGCTATAAATAGCGCAAACGTGAACCTACCAACTGGAACTCTTTATGGGACAGACAAGGAGTTTACTATTCTTGCTACTGGACAGCTCTATAGGGCCGCCTCATATCGTCCAATTATAGTTACATACCGTAATGGTTCGCCTGTGCGTCTTGAAGAATTGGGGCAGGTCATTGATAGCGTTGAGACAGACAAGGCAGCCGCTTGGTATATAAATAAAGAGGGGAGCCAGAGGGCAATAGTGATTGCGATTCAGCGCCAGCCGGGGACCAATACAGTTGAGGTAGCAAATTCTGTTAAAGAACTCCTCTCTACACTAAAACCCTACATTCCACCTTCAGTAGAACTGCATATCCTCTATGACCGCTCTCAATTCATCCTTAATTCGATTAATGATGTCAAATTCACGATGGTTCTGACCCTTATCTTGGTCGTTGCGGTGATATTTCTCTTCCTACGCAACATCTCTGCCACTGTGATTCCGAGTCTGGCTTTGCCATTATCTGTCATGGGTACATTTGCGGTGATATATCTTATGGGATACAGTATGGATAATTTTTCACTGATGGCTTTGATCCTTGCAATGGGATTTGTGGTAGATGATGCCATTGTCATGCTTGAGAATATTGTCCGTCATATGGAGATGGGAAAAAAGCCATTCCAGGCTGCACTCGATGGCTCTAAAGAGATCAGTTTTACGATTCTCTCTATGACGCTTTCGCTTGCTGCGGTATTTATTCCGGTGCTTTTTATGGGTGGTGTTGTCGGGAGATTATTCCGTGAATTTGCGGTAACAATATGTGTGTCTATCTTAATCTCCGGTTTTGTCTCACTGAGCCTCACACCCATGCTTTGCAGCCGTTTCCTTCACCCACCGTCAGAAGGAAGTCGCAGCCGTTTTTATAATGTCACGGAGCGTTTCTTCGATCGTATGCTTAAAGGCTATGAGTGGAGCCTCAAGTGTGTTCTAAGGCATCGTCTGGCTACACTTGTGGTCTCTGGGATTATACTCGTAATTACAGGGTACTTATTTGTTATGACCCCCAAGGGGTTTATTCCGGATGAGGATCGGAGTGTGATTTTCGCCATTACTGAGGCACCCCAGGGAACCTCTTTTGATAAAATGATCAAGCTTCAGCAAGCTGTGGCCGATATTGTTCAAAGGGATCCAAATGTAGTAGAATTCTATTCGAGTGTTGGTACATCCAGCATCGCCACCACATCCAATCAAGGTGTTATGTTCTTCCATTTAAAACCCCCATCGGAACGCCGCTTAAGCGTAGAGCAGGTGATTGAGGAATTGCGTCCCAAGCTATCTAAGGTCCCCGGCATAAATGTGTTCATGCAAAATCCTCCTGTGATTCGTGTTGGAGGTCAACTGACAAAGAGCCTCTACCAATTTACTTTGCAAGGTCCAGATACAGATGAGCTTTACCATTATGTCCCGATTCTGGAAGCCAAGATGCGCGCCCTGCCTGAGTTGCAGGATGTCACAAGCGATCTTCAGATTAAGAATCCCCAGGTAAATGTTGTAATTCATAGGGATAAGGCTTCAACCTACGGGGTTACTGCAGAACAGATTGAAGACGCCCTCTTTAGTGCCTATGGTGACCGCTGGGTCTCAACTATATACGCCCCTACTAATCAGTATAAGGTCATTATGGAGCTAGAGCCTCAGTATCAGATGGACCCGGATACCTTGTCCAGATTATACATAAGATCATTGTATAATCACCTGGTTCCATTAGATGCAGTAGCGACACTGACTGAGAACGTTGGACCCCTGACAATCAACCACCTCGGTCAGTTTCCTGCTGTTACGATTTCATTCAATCTAAAACCTGGGGTTTCTCTGGGTGAGGCCGTGGCCAAGGTCAATAAGCTCGCTCGCGAGACATTGCCTAATACTATTAATACCAGCTTTCAGGGTACGGCTCAGGCGTTTCAATCATCGCTGAGAGGCCTGGGACTTCTTCTCCTTTTTGCTATACTGGTCATTTATATGGTGCTGGGAATCCTTTACGAAAGCTTTATCCATCCGCTGACCATCTTGTCAGGGCTTCCTTCCGCGGTTTTTGGGGCGCTGCTTACTCTTCTCGTTTTTCATGTTGAGCTCAATATTTATGGCTTTGTGGGTCTCATCATGCTCATAGGGATTGTCAAGAAGAATGCCATTATGCAGATTGACTTCGCTCTGGAGGCCGAGAGGAATGAAGGCAAAAGTACATTAGAGGCAATCTACCAGGGTTGTATTATCCGTTTTCGCCCTATTATGATGACAACAATGGCGGCCCTTCTTGGAGCCTTGCCCATTGCAATCGGATTCGGTGCAGGAGGAGAAGGGCGTCGTCCACTTGGCCTTGCTGTAGTAGGGGGCCTTCTCTTCTCACAACTTATTACACTCTATCTCACCCCTATTTTTTATACATACATGGATGCATTCCAGAAGAGAGTCGGAAGGCTGTCTCTCTCCCGTTTGGTGTCTCGTTTAAACGGAAGAACAAGAGAAAGGTATGCTTCTCGTTAGTTCTATCCGAAATTGTTCTTACAATTGATTGTAGTAGGGGCGATGGGCCAGTCGTCCTTGTTGTTTTTGTCTGTGTAGTTCCCATTTATATGAATGTTATACGCTATAATTAAAAGATGAAATCTGATAAATCCAATTTAACGAGACTAAACCTGATCTTTCGTGCACTCCACTCTAGGAATTATCGTCTTTTTTTCAGTGGCCAGAGTATTTCACTGATAGGCACATGGATAACTCGAACCGCAACAAGCTGGCTGGTCTATAGGCTGACCGGTTCGGCTTTTCTATTGGGCGTGGTTGGATTTGCCGGGCAAATCCCCACGTTTCTTTTGACTCCTATTGCGGGTGTTTTGGTTGATAGATGGGATCGGCATAGAATCTTGATTATTACACAGGTACTCTCAATGGCACAGTCATTTGCTTTAGCGGCCCTCACTATGAGTGGTGTTGTTGCTGTTTGGCATATCATTGTATTAAGCATACTACAAGGCTTGGTCAATGCATTTGATATGCCCGCCCGTCAGTCATTTGTAATAGAGATGGTAGAGAATAAAGAGGACTTAGGAAATGCCATTGCCCTAAATTCGTCTATGGTAAATGGCGCTAGACTGATGGGGCCCTCCATAGCTGGAGTACTAATAGCTATTGCTGGCGAGGGGATATGCTTTCTTATTGACGGTATAAGTTATCTTGCAGTTATTGGATCCTTATTGGCTATGAGAGTTGCACCCAAAGAGATAGGGCCGCGGGGTACGGATATAATAGATGGACTAAAAGAGGGATTTAATTATGCCCTTGGTTTTGCGCCTACCAGGGCTATATTGTTTTTACTCGCATTAGTCAGTTTAATGGGAATGCCTTATATGGTGCTGATGCCTATCTTTGCATCAGACGTTCTTCATGGAGGGCCTCACACGCTGGGCTTTTTAATGGCCGCATCAGGTATAGGGGCATTGACGGGTTCAATTTACCTTGCATCGCGGGAGACCGTTCGGGGATTAGGAAAGATAATCGCACTTGCTTCAGCCATATTTGGGATTGGGCTTATCGGGTTCTCATTGTCACGTGTCTTTTGGCTTTCTATGCTGCTTGTGTTGATAGTCGGCTTCGGAATGATGGTGCAGATGGCATCGAGCAACACCATTTTGCAGACCATTGCAGATGAGGATAAGCGTGGACGCCTAATGAGTTTTTATACAATGGCTCTCATTGGTATGGCACCCTTTGGCAGTCTATTGGCAGGGGGACTGGCAAGTAAAGTAGGTGCTCCCAATACCTTGATTATAGGCGGGGTCTTTTGTATCTTGGGTTCGGTTCTATTTACAAAGAGGCTTCCGGATCTCAGGAAAATAGTACGCCCGATTTATGTGAAAATGGGCATTATCCCAGAGGTAGCGGAGGGGATTCAGAGGGCAGCCGAATTAACTATACCGCCTGAAAACTAATAAAACTATCCCTGGGATAAAATTATCCCTTGACATTTAAGTAAAATACTTTATTGTTTTAACACAAATTAATTTATATACTTATTTTTTTGTGGCTTATGATTCCCTAAGGCTTATGGAGCCGAGACGTGAGGGCTAAAGACCTTAAGCATATAATTTGCAAATATAACCCCCTTATCTGGTTAGATACAAACAAGGGATATTTATGTGTTTTAGTTGTGTTTGCCTTGGTTGTAAGTTTAGGGTTAGTTTTCCACCATAGAGTACAAGAGGGTCCCTGGCTTCTTACCTCGAGTTCATCCATTCAGCGTTTGCACCCTTTACATAGTTTGATTCAAAAGAAATACGTTATTTTTGAAGATAATTCCACAGTAAAAGATTCCAAGAAATCTTTTAAGCAACTCTCATCGCGAAATTTTAGGTCTTTAGTTTGCTCCCTTAATTCATATCTGCTGACTATATTTAATGGAGTAAGGTATTCTCTCTACAGCGTATTTTTTGCATCATTTCCTTTAAGATCCCCTCCTTTGTTTTCCTAAACGCAATTCGGCTTACGCAAACTATAATTTCACATTGCCTTTTAAGAATACCCTATTAGTCAGATGACCGATCTATTCCATTGGCTATTAGTTTAGCCGTCTAGATCCAATTTGGAGGAATCGGCTAGAATTTAAGGAGGTAAAGATATGATGAAAATAATAAAGGCTCTTCAAATAGCAAAAAGGGAATGGGGAAATATCAGATCCTCACTTGAGATGTGTGGCGATATAGGGGAATTTGATTCTGAAAATCCTATAAATAACAGACTTACTGAGATTAAGGGTTCACCTCTGGCTGAAAATCTCATCCGTATGGACAATAAATTTCAGACACATGGATATTTCACACAGGAGGCGGCTTATGTATTCTCTGCCCTTGTGTCAAGTGCTGTAGAGAGGCTTGAACTTGTAGGCGGATTGGCTGAGGCCTTTGGCAATGGGTATAGCTGGGTTAGAACGGGCTGGTTTGATGTGGATCATGTGGGGAAGCAGCACGTAATAAAGCAGCTCTTTTTCATGAAGATCTTCTTTCCGCTTGGGGGGTATTTCAACTGGGATTTTAATTCACGTGAAACAAAGACTAAACTCAAGGCTATATTCAGTAGATTCTCCGCATGGCAAAAGAGCCCTAGAGGCTATATTCAAGACATTATCGACTTCAGGGATCAAATAGAGCCGCTTTTGCTCGGTTTATTTTTAGCTCTAGGCTATTCCGTACCAGATAGCAACAAAAAGATATCAAAGGGTATCTTACTAAATTCTGGATCAGTGGGACTCTAGATATTTTACTTCCTGAGGGGGTTCCCTAAATGGTCTCTTCCCACTTTGTTATTGGGGAACTCCCTTAATTCTCTGGAAAGAGGTAAAAAATAATGAAAAAGGTAATCGCTTTCATCGTTATTTTGGGTCTTAGCGGGATTATCATATTTTTGCGCTTCGTTATAACTCCTATATTGAATTGTATTTCGGGAACGAGGATGGGTCAACAGGATCGTTTTACAGTATCGGGTAAGGTAATAGCGATTGAAAACAGTATCTTGGGTCTTAACGAATCTAGTGGTCAGGTCTTCAAAGTTGCGGCGATGAATAATAAGATCAAAAGGATGAGGGTTGGCGACCGGGTTATTGTAAAAAAGGTATAAAAATTCGGGTGATCTCTATACAGGGCAGAAAAAAAGTAGCAGGATAGTATAGGCATGGCTAGGAACCTCAACTGATTGAAACCTTTTTTACCGAGTGCTATGCTGACGTCTGTGCTCTATAGGGGAGGCATATAATGAGGGATGAGATTATAGATGTTTTGAGCTTAATAGTTATGTGCCTACTCCTGGTTCTTGCACTCAAGATAATAGTGATTGTATTGAGAAATGGGTCTATTGCAAGGCAAGTAATAGATTGTCTGAGGCAATTATTTATTTAAAATTGAGATTGGGGATGGGGAAAACACTACACGGTATGTGTCCAAACTAAGCCGAGCTTTTGGTGAGAATATAGATTTTAGATAATGTCGTATTGACTAAAGGAATCTTTCTGTCTCTTTACTTCTCTTCTTCCTCTTTTGCGCTCTCTTTTTAATCTCCAGAATTTTTATTTGAATAAATAATCATACGGGTTAGAATAAATCCCAACCTGTTTGGAGAGAAAAAGGTGCAAGAAGACATAGAGAAAATTCTAATCACTGAAGAGCAAATAAAGAGGCGGATTAGAGAGTTAGGGAAAGAAATATCACATGATTACAAGGGAAAGGATCTTGTGATTGTCGCCGTCCTTAGAGGGGCTATCGTGTTTCTATGCGACCTAATAAGGGAGATCTCTATTCCGATTACCCTAGATTTCCTCTCTATATCCAGTTACTCAGGGCAGACTCAGACCGGGGTGGTAAGGATACTTAAGGATTTAGATGAGAGCATTGAGGATAGGTATGTAATTCTAGTGGAGGATATTATTGACACGGGATTGACCCTTAACTACATAATCAAGGCACTAAAGGCAAGAAGACCGGCTGACATTGGGGTATGCGCCCTTTTGGATAAAAGGGCGCGCCGGATTGTAGATATTCGGATTGATTATCTAGGATTCGAGATACCCGATGAGTTTGTGGTTGGATATGGGATGGACTACAACCAAAGATATAGGGGCCTTCCATTTATTGGTGTTCTTAAGAAGGGGATTCAGGATAAATAGCGACATTATTTATCATTGATATAATTAACTCTAGTATCTTTGGAATCGTATAAGTAAAATAGAATCATAGTCAAATGGACGGAGGTCAAAGATATGAGAAGAGAATATCAAAAATTTATAGCCGCTGCGGTGCAGGCTGCTCCGGTTTTTTTAAATAAAGATGAGAGCATAGGGAAGGCTTGTAGTTTGATTGAAGAGGCTAGGGAAAATGGGGCTGACTTAATAGTCTTCCCGGAGGCTTTTATCCCAGCTTACCCATATTGGCCTAAGGACTTGGGAGCCGGGCCTGAAAGGAGGCTTGTTCTAGATGCCTTTACAGAGCTTTATAAAAACTCGATAGAGGTTCCAAGTGAGGACACGGATAAACTTCAACAGGCCGCCCGAAAGGCCGGAGCCTTTGTAATCATTGGCGTAAATGAAAGGGACGGGGGCACTCTATATAACACAATACTTTTTATAGATAAAGACGGTAAGATCCTAGGTAAGCACAGGAAGCTCATGTCAATTGACAGCGAAAAGTGTATATGGGGAATGGGTAGTGGGGAAGACCTGAGGGTGTTTGATACCCCACTCGGAAGGGTAGGGGGGTTTTTCTGCTACGAGCATCACATGACTCTGGCTAAGTATGCGATGTTTATGGAGGGGGAGCAGATACATGCGGGACTCTGGGCGGGGCATGGATTTGTTAAACCCACAATGGATTTTGCAAGCAGGCAGTACGCATTTGAGGGACAGGTATTTGTAATTGTATCTTCTGGCTATATTAATGAGGGTATGATTCCAGATAGCTTTCCACTGAAAAGATATACAAAATGGGACTTTCCGGGTGGAAGTGGCATAATAAATCCAAGGGGGGAATACATCGCGGGGCCTATATACGATAAGGAGACAATACTCTACGGCGAGATTGATATGGATATGATTATAAGGGCTAAGGCTGTAATAGATGCAGCGGGACATTTTTCAAGGCCCGACATATTGAGTTTGAATGTAAATAGAAGTAGATATTCCTCTGTAAAAACCAAGAGGACTGATTCAACTCAGCATACCGCTGTTTCCTTGGATAGATACGAAGATATTAAGAATACAATAGATGAACTAAGAGAGAAATACGATAGACTCGAATCAAGGATTGAAGAGATTCTTAAGCTTATAAGAGGATGAGAAAGTAATCATATCTTGCGGTGGTATCTCGATTCTTAACTTACCCCTTTTACTCTGCTTGGGGCGTGATATATGGATTGGAGAATTCTAAGCGTTTTAGTCATTCTAGGGTGGGGAGTCGGGTCGTTCTTGGCAAAGTTAGCTAACAGATACGGTTCGCCTTATCAGGTCTATATATTTGAATTCATAGGAACGTCCATAACCGCTTCTCTATTTGCTTTGTTTTATAGAGGGGTTTTAAAAAGTGCATTCTTATTCCCCGATTGGCGTTTGATAATATCAGGTATATTAATGGGAGTATCCTGGACACTTGCAACCGTTATATTTATTCTGGCTATAGAAAAGGAACGCGCCTCTATTATAACCCCCCTGACCTCCCTTTATCCTGTCATAACCCTGTTTTTGGCAGTTGTTCTGCTAAGAGAGGGTATTCGCCTGCATGAGATTCTAGGAATAGCACTTGTTCTAGGGGGCGGTTTTTTACTATCTCTTTAGCATCGGTTTCCCATTAGAACAGAGAGCGTTTTAATATCCCTCATCCATTTCTCTACCGGATGGTCTTGAATAAACCCATGCCCTCCTAGAATCTGGACGGCACCTGATGTAACCCTTGAGCCCATATTATTTGCCTGGAGAAGTGCTTTTTCTGCAAGGACTGAGGCCTCTTCTTTTCCGTTGTCAAAGGCCCAAGCTGCCTGCCAGAGGCTCCATCTCGCCGCCTCTACCTCTGTTGCCATCTCAGCCATCATGAATGAAAGCCCTTGATGCTGGTATAGAGGAACACCGAAGGCAACCCTTTCAGAGGCGTACTTGAATGCGTATTCACTAGCTGCCCTTGCGCATCCGACCGCTAGCGCGGCTGATATGATTTTCTCCCTTATAAATATGCGTTCGAGGGACTTTTGGAAATCAGGGGCCCCATCTAGAATATTTTCAATTGGGACTTTGCATTCATCCAGAATTATGTCTGATGTCGGGACACAGGTAAGTCCGAGCTTTTCATGTAGCCTTCCAAATTTTAGTCCGACTGTGTCTTTATCTATAATAAAAGCCCTTGGTTCATTTCTGGGTTCTAAGGTAGCGAATACAACGTAAAGGTCTGCTCTATCCCCATTTATTGCACAGAACTTTCTTCCAGAAATTAAGAAGCCCCCATCTATTTGGGTTGCCGTTGTTTTCATATCTTCCATTGTGAAATCGGGTCTGTCTTCAATAAGGCAAAAGGCGTATCTCAAGCGGTAGTTAGAGGGATTTAAAAATGGGGAGAGGTATCTCTGCTTTTGACTTTCGTCTCCAATCTCAAGCATCGTGTATCCCGCGAGCCCGGGTCCATTCATAAGGGAGAGCGCTGCCCCAATATCTCCCCATGCAAGCTCCTCAAATATAACGATAGCGCCCGTCAGACCTATTCCGCTTCCGCCGTATTCCTCAGGGTACTCAATGAGGCTAAGGCCCATTTCTGAGAATCTTTTTCTCAACCCTTCGGTAACATCTCCGCCTTTTTCAAAATCCCTTAGCCTTGGGCGGATCTCTTTCTCCGCAAATCTATGGACTGACTCTTTTATAAGCTCTAGCTCTTTGCCTATCTCAAATGAGATTGTCATGTTTTAGAGTTAGAGGCACATTGTGCCGTACCCCTAGGGTTTTGAGTTTCCTCCAATCCCAATAGCCTTTTTATCTCCGTTAGATTCTCAACCATGGCAACCTGACAGCCATTGAATTTTTCGAATTGTGAGGTGCAAATAGGGATTTCAGCAAAGCTGACCCGTCTCTTATTGAGCCAGACAACGTCTAATCCCGCATTTAAACCGCCCATTACGTCAGAACCGTAGAGGTCTCCAACGTGTATTGCTTCGGAAGGGGACAATTTAAGCTTATCTAGTACAAAGTGGAATATACGGGAGTCTGGCTTCGTGAGTCCTAGTGTTGTTGAATCCGCAATTATATCAAAGTAACCCCTGATCCCTATCTCATCGCATTTCTCTTGTGTTTTTCCATCATTATTTGATATTATTCCTAGGATAAATCCTAATCCTTTTAAAAAATCAAGGAGTTCAGCCGCTCCCAAAAGAGGGACTCTGTCAAATTTTATCTCTTTGAGTGCTTCCCTCATTTGTGCACGTATAACATAGGGGTCTCCATCAAGAGATAGGTATTTACACAAGACTGGAAAGAACCACTCACGGTATTCGTCCGGGGTGATCTTCCCTTTGGCCTTGTACTCCTTATAAATTTCATAGTCGGTCTTTAGGTAAGCTATCTCGAACTCCATGTCTGAAACGGGGTATCCAGCCATCCTCATCGCCGTAGAGATTCGGATGAGGTATGAAGGCATTGTTGAAGCTAGGGTGTCGCCAAAGTCAAAAAATATTGCCCTTTTTGTGTTTGTTGACATTTCCTCTTGTATAATAAACCCAAGGAGCGAAAAATTTTCAAGCGGGCCTCTCCAGCTCCATCTTCTGTTTTGCCCGCTCAATGTAAGTAAGGGACGTACCTACGTGGTGCATACTGTATAAACCTCTTATATGCATCTATTGCATCTTGTATGTGGCTTACCTTCTCAGAGGCAACGGCTTTGTTAAAGTACGCCTCGGCAAATCTAGGGTTTATCTCGATTGCTCTGTTGTAATCGGATATTGCCAGATCGCACTGGTCCTTGGAGTCATAAACAAATCCACGATTAATATATGTCTCGGCAGAGTTTGGATCTATCTCTATGGCTTTATTAAACTCGGCAATTGCCTTATTCAACATCCTTTTGTTGAGATAGTCCATTCCCCTATCAAAATGGGTATCTGCCTCTGTCTTCTGACCCCTTACACCATAGGGGAGTATGGTTGTTAAAAGTGAGGCAATTAGAACCGATAGCCATATTTTTAAGACTTTCATAATGGCCTTCCTCCTCAGGATTATGATACGTACTTTTAATCAGCTTGCCAATTTTGTTAATATTAGATACCCTTTTGTGAATCTAGGGAGGTCATAGTTTATGTCGAGTCTTCAAAAGGTTGACCCTGAGATAGCGAAGGCAATAAGGTCTGAGATAGAGCGTCAAGAGTGGAGGCTTGAGCTTATCGCCTCTGAAAATTATGTAAGCGAAGCTGTGCTCGAAGCAATGGGTTCTGTGCTTACAAATAAATACGCCGAGGGTCTTCCGGGAAAGAGGTATTATGGTGGATGCGAGTTTGTAGATATTGTTGAATCCCTTGCAATTGAGAGGGCAAAGAGGCTGTTTGGAGCGGATGCAGCAAACGTTCAGCCCCATTCTGGGGCTCAGGCGAATATGGCTGTCTATTTTGCTGTATTAAAACCCGGGGACACGATTCTTGGAATGAATCTATCACATGGCGGGCATCTTACTCACGGAAGTCCGGTGAATTTCTCAGGGGCGCTCTATAACGTGGTTCCTTACGGTGTGAGGGAGGATAACAACCTCATAGACTATGATCAGGTAAGGGAACTTGCTCTTAAGCATCGCCCAAAACTGATAGTCGTCGGATGGAGTGCATATCCAAGGAAGATTGACTTTAAAAGATTCCGTGAAATAGCAGACGAATGTGGGGCGATGGTAATGGCAGATATTGCCCACCCTGCAGGCTTGGTGGTTGCAGGGCTTTATCCAACCCCGATTCCCTATTGCGAGTTTGTAACTACGACAACCCACAAGACGCTTAGGGGACCAAGGGGCGGAATGATAATGATGAAAAAGGATTATGAGAAGTTGATAAATAGTAAGGTTTTCCCCGGCACCCAGGGGGGGCCCCTTATGCATATAATTGCGGCCAAGGCTGTGGCATTGTACGAGGCGCTTCAACCGAGTTTTATTGAGTATCAGAATCAGATTGTGAAGAATGCAAAGGCCCTGGGTAGGTGTCTAAAGGAGAGGGGATTTAAGCTCGTCTCTGGTGGGACTGATACTCATCTTGTTCTCGTTGACCTGAGGGATACAGAGCTTACCGGAAAAATGGCTGAAGAGACATTGGAGAAGGCCGGAATTACAGTAAATAAAAATGCGATTCCTTTTGATCCAAGACCCCCAGCCATATCAAGTGGAATAAGAATCGGAACCCCTGCTGTTACTACAAGAGGGATGAAGGAGAAGGAGATTGAAACTATTTCAGAATTTATATACGAGGCCTTAAATAACGTTGGTAATGAAAAGGTGATATCAAGAATAAAGGACAATGTAAGGGAACTCTGTAGCCAGTTTCCGATTTATAGATATAAGCTGTAGTATTTTGTACCTATTTCATGGCTAAATTAGTTATATTCAGGCAAAATGAAATGCCCCTTTTGTGAGAGCCTCAAAAACAAAGTGGTTGATTCGCGTCTCAGCAGAGACGGTGTGGCTATAAGGAGACGTAGGGAGTGTATTGACTGCAAGAGGCGTTTTACCACATACGAGCGTGTAGAAGAGGTAGATTTATTAGTAGTAAAGAAGGACGGAAGGAGAGAGTCTTTTGATAGGAATAAGATAATTACAGGGATGCTCAAGGCCTGTGAAAAGAGACCGATAAGCGTAAAGGTTATTGAGGAGTTCGTCTCTGAATTTGAAAGAGAGCTTCAAGAAAGAGGGGAGCGCGAGGTGGGGAGCCGTGAGATTGGAGAGAGGGTAATTTCAAAGCTCTATGAACTCGATGAGGTTGCATACGTGAGATTTGCATCGGTCTATAGGTCATTTAAAGACATAAACCATTTTATGGAAGAGTTAAAGGATTTGCTCAGGAGTAAAGAGTCTCAGAAATTGTCTGAAAAGCCTGCAGATGGTTATGGCTCTAAGCCTCCTTTAGAGCTTATTAAAAAGGGTGGAGATTAGGGAATTGATTATTGACACGCATGCTCATTTAGAAATGATTGAGGGCGTTTCTCAGGTTATACAGAGGGCTAGGGATGCCGGTCTAGAGAAAATTGTCGCCGTATCATCTGATATAGAATCCTCAAAAAGGACGGTTAAAATTGCATCAGATTCACCAATGGTTTTTGCGGCAGTCGGGATTCATCCACATGAGGCATCCGGGGCTACAGATGAATCATTGATGGAAATAGAAAGGCTCGCTAAGGGGCAAAAGGTCGTAGGCATTGGCGAGACGGGGCTTGACTATCACTACATGCACTCTCCGCGCGAGGTTCAGAAGGATTCTTTTAGAAAACAGATTGATATTGCAAAAAGGCTCAACCTTCCTCTGATTGTTCACGTTCGCGAGGCCCACGAGGATACTATTCAAATCATAAGAGAGGAAAACGCGTGGGAGGTAATGGGCATTATTCACTGCTTTACAGGCAACTATGAATGGGCAAAGAGATACATAGACGAGGGATTTTATATATCATTCTCTGGCATTATTACATTCAAAAACGCCGAAGAGATAAGGGATGCGGCAAGGCGGATTCCAATTGAGAGGATGCTTATTGAGACCGATTCTCCTTATCTTGCTCCGGCTCCATTTAGAGGAAGGAAGAACGAACCTGCTTATATAAAGCATGTTGTCGAAAAGATAGCCGAGATAAGGGGGGTCTCTGCTGAGAAGATAGAAGAAGAGACAACGAATAACGCAAAAAACCTCTTTGTATTTGAACCTCAGGAGGCGCCAACATCAATTGCTTATAAGCTTAAGGATTCACTATATCTCAACATAACAAACCGATGCACGATTGCATGTGTGTTCTGTGGGAAGTGGAAGAGCTTTATGCTTAGGGATTTTAATCTTAGACTCAAAAAAGAGCCTACGGTTGAGGAGATTCTCCATGCTGTAGGAGATCCTTCTGCCTATAATGAAATAGTCTTTGTTGGTTGGGGAGAGTCGCTTTTGAGGATTGATGTGGTGAAGGAGGTTTCAAGAAGGCTAAAAGAAAAAGGCGCAAGGAGGATCAGGGTTGATACAGATGGCCTTGCAAATCTGGTTCACAGAAGAAATGTACTTCCTGAGCTTAAGGGTCTGGTGGATGCGATCTCAATAAGTCTCAATGCCCAAGACGCTCACACATACGCCCGCATTTGTCCCTCAAGGTACGGAGAAAGGGCATATGCTGCGGTAGTTGACTTTATAAAGGAATCAAAGCACTACATTCCCGAAGTTACTGCAAGTGTTGTAACTGTTCCAGGCGTAGATGTTGAGAGGTGTAGGGAGATCGTTGAGGGCTTGGGTGTGAGATTTAGGCCAAGGATTTACGGAAGGGTAGGGTAATTACCAAAAAGAAAATTGTATTGCCGCAGAGAAGTGATTTATTTTTACAATTAAAAATATGTCTAGCAAACCAGTTATCGGAATTACGATGGGCGATCCCAATGGCATTGGAGCTGAGGTGATTGTAAAGGCGCTTCTATGCAGTGAGATCCAGAGTCTATGTGTGCCCCTTGTATTTGGTGATGCAAAAATAATCGAGGAAGCAAAGAGGCTCGTTGGTGTAAGCAATGAGATTGATGTTATAAGTATCACTAAACTTAGTAGGGAGAACTTAACCCCTGGACGTCATGATAAAAAAGCCGGGGAGGCAAGTCTCCTCTACATAAAAGAGGCGGTTCGATTTGCTTTAGAAGGTAGGATTGCTGCAATCGTTACTGCCCCGATAAGCAAAGAATCAATCCATCTTGCCGGAGCGAAGTATCCTGGACACACCGAAATGCTTCAGGAACTTACAGGCGCAAAAAGGGTTGCGATGATGTTTGAGAGTGGGAAATTCCGCGTTGTGCTCGTCACAATCCATTGTGCTTTATCTGATGTTCCTCGATTAATTAACGAACAGAAGGTATTCTCTACGATTGAACTTACATATGAATCTCTTATTAAGCTTTTCCGAATACCGAAGCCTAGAATAGTGGTTTCCGCATTGAATCCACATGCAGGAGAGGGAGGGGCATTCGGAGATGAAGAGGGGCTTCATATTATACCCGCGATTGAAAAAGCTAGGAAGGCGGGTATAAATGTTACAGGTCCTGTCCCTGCGGATACGCTGTTTTATTATGCCGCACAGGGGAAGTGGGATGCGGTCATTGCTATGTACCATGACCAAGGGTTGATTCCATTTAAAATGCTTTCATTTGATGATGGAGTAAATGTAACGCTTGGTCTTCCAATTATAAGAACCTCTCCAGATCACGGCACAGCCTATGATATTGCATGGAGGGGAAAGGCAAATCCATCGAGCATGATCTCTGCCATAGATGTAGCGGTTAGATTGGCAAAAAATAAAAGGGATCATAATAGTGGATTATAGAGGAATTATTTCTTCACTCCATTAAATTTTCAAGAGCCATCCACTCTATCTCTTCACTCGGGGTTATTTCATATATATTTTATATTTCTTCAAACAGGAGGTGGCTAAATGAAAATACTATGGATGATAATTCTATTAATTCTCCTTAGCCTTTCTGCTTTCACTCAAGAGCGGACGGAGACGTTATCTCTGGATGAAGCAGTTAAGATTGCATTGGAAAACAACCCAGACTTAAGGGCCTCAGGTGCATCGGTTGACATTATGAAGGCAAGGGTAAGGGGGACAGAGTCGAATTATTATCCACAGATTCAATTCAGGTTTATATTACCTTTCGTTGAAAGGGAATCAGGAATATTTGCAGACCAGCTTATATGGGATTTCTGGCGGACACCAAACCTTGTTAGAGCAAGTAAGGCGAATCTAAAATCGTCGGAGTTCGATAGAGAGCAGACGCGTGAGGATGTAATTCTAAACACGAAGGTGGCCTATTATACAGCCCTTGCTCAAAGGCGCATTGTTGAGGCAATGGAGAAAGCAGTTACGCAAAATGAAAAAATCCTCGAGCAGACAGAGGGCTTTTTCAAAGCCGGTAGAGCATCGAAGATTGATGTTACGAAGGCAAGGGTAAATTTAGGAAATGCGAGGCTCAATCTCATTACTGCAAAGAACAATCTGGAGATGGCAAGGATAGACCTGGCAAAGGCGATGGGTATCAAGGGTAATTTTAATTACGAGCTTGAGGATATGTTAGAATATAAAAGAGTGGATATTAATCTGGATAGTGCGATAAGCAAAGCCCTTGAATCCAATCCTCAGCTAAAGAGCCTCAGAGCCAAGGAGATAGCGTCAAAGGCAGAATTAGCAGCTTCAAAAGATGCCTTCTATCCAACGATTATAGGAAGGGTCGCATACAGATTTGAAGGGGCAGGGGCAACGGGCCCAGATTTTATAGCAGGCATTGGAATCAGATTTTTTCTATTTCAGGGATTCTCGAGGTTATCTGAGCTAAATGAATCGAGAGCAAAGCTCGAGCGCTCCCGTGCTGAGATTGAATCAATGGAAGGGGAGATAGCATCTGAAGTAAAGCAGCTATATATGAATCTCAAATTCGCCGAAGAAAGCGTTGAGGTGACTGAGACTTCTGAGATTTCTGCCGAGGAGAACTCTGAACTGGCTCAGGAAAGATACCGCCTCGGCACGGGGTCAGCGCTCGAGCTTTCAGAGGCCCAATCACTCTTGGCTTCTACAAGTGCAAACCATATTCAGGCTATATATAACTACAAGATAGCCATTGCGAGGTTGGAAAGAGTCATAGGAGAGAAGATAGAGTGATAAAGTATAAAAGAATCATCTTAGTGTTTACAGTTGTCCTTATTGTTGCCTTTGTTCTGTTGTTCCCCTTGTTTCAAAAAAGGGGTGGGTCAATAGTTTACAAAATCGCAAAGGTTGACAGAGGCGACATATCATCCTATGTGAGCGCAACGGGGAGTATAAATCCTGTCAATACAGTAGAGATTGGAAGCCAGATCTCAGGGACTGTAGAGAGCGTATACGTGGATTTTAATTCAAGGGTAAAAAAAGGAGACCCACTTGCCCAGATAGACCCCGCGCCATTTAGAGCCAAACTGACTCAGGCCGAAGCTGATTTAAAAAAAGCCCAGGTTGATTATGAACTCGCAAAGAGGATAATGGACGCAGATGAGGAGTTGTATAAAAAGAGATTGATTCCTAAACAGGAATACGATGATTCTAAAGCTAAATTTTCATCCGCATCCGCCACCCTTGAGAGTGCAAAGGCAGGGTTTGAAACGGCAAGGTCGAATCTCGACTCAACGACCATTCGCTCTCCGATTGACGGGGTCGTAATTTCAAAGAATATAAACGTCGGTCAAACAATTGCTGCGGGGCACCCGTCTCCTGCGCTCTTTCTCATAGCCGAAGACCTAGCCAATATGCAGCTTGATGCAAATGTGAGCGAGGCTGATATTGGGAAGATAAAAGAAGGACAAGAGGGTTTATTTACTGTGGATGCCTATCCCAATGAAACGTTTAGGGGGAGGGTCTCACAGATAAGGAACTCTCCTATTACTACACAGAATGTTGTAACTTATGATGTTGTATTGTCTGTAGATAACCACGAGCTTAAATTAAAGCCTGGAATGACGGCAGATGTAAAGATTCTCGTAGCCCATAGAGAAGGCGTACTTAGGGTTCCGAGGGCGGCTCTGAGATTTATTCCTCCGCCTTCTGCCAAGATTGAACAGAAATCAATAGACTTAGATAGCTCCTCGGTTGTTTGGACTCCCTTGCGAAGTGGGGTGATCAAGCCTATTCTGATTCGGCCTGGAATAAGCGATGATAGATTTACAGAGGTGCTCGATGGAAGCCTCAGCGAAGGAGAAGAGGTAATCATAGAGGCCATTGAAAGAGATAAACCGGCTTCTCAGCCTCTTGGGCCTCTTCCACAGCCTCAGAGGTTTTAACCCCTTGGAAGACATTATAATTACGGAGGATATACACAAGGTATATAAGATGGGAGAAATAGAGG
>CAYMEO010000030.1:0-28581 GCA_964389705.1 uncultured Spirochaetia bacterium | reverse complement strand
AATGAAGGCAGAAGCCAGTAGCTTAAGAGACTTGCCGAGTACGGATCAAAAATTATCCTTTGTTATAACTGTCTCATAATGCTCTTTCGAGTTTATTTGACATAGACCTCCGAGTGAAATATTATAATCATTTGACTGTGACGCGGGGTGGAGCAGTCTGGTAGCTCGTCGGGCTCATAACCCGGAGGTCGGAGGTTCAAATCCTCCCCCCGCAACCAAATCTAATCTCCACCTTCTGTTAGCCTGGTTGTAAAATTAGGTCTGAATTAGTCAAATCTCAGGCATATAAATCTATTTCTAAAACACACTCCTATTTGTTGGTTTTTGCCTTTTTGTATCCCAAATAATTAATCTTTTTTGCACATACATAAATATCTTATATAGGAAAAGTAGCGAATTTTTCCAATAGTCCTGCAATAGTAACAGACGAGGGGCCTATTGCTCCTTAAAAACAAACCGATACCCTATCCAGGGCTCAGTTAAGATATAGCGTGGATTCTGTGGATTGGGTTCAATCTTTCGGCGTAGTTGATTGATAACAACACGTAGGTACTCCGTTTGTTCTGATGATGACCATCCCCAGACGGCGCGAAGGAGTGTTCGGTGTGTTACCACCTTACCGGCATTTTGGACTAGATACTTTAGCACGTCAAACTCCTTGGGAGTAAGCTTCACCTCTTGACCAGATACTGTGACACGTCGAGTATCCAGTTCTATGATTAATTCATCTGCTTTTAGTACAGGGTTGTCTTCAGCAGCCGGAGTACGCCTTAGAACTGCACGCACACGAGCGAGTAACTCGTCCATGCTAAAGGGCTTTGTTACGTAATCATCGGCTCCCAAATCTAGAGCCGTAATCTTGTCATGCTCTGACCCTTTGGCTGATAACACCACTATGGGGACGGAACTAAACTCGCGCACCTGGCGGCAGACCTCAAGCCCAGACATCTCCGGCATTACCAAATCAAGGATAATGAGGTCAGGCATCTCTTTTTGAATTTGATCTAGGGCCTCCTGACCGCTATGGGCGGTTACCACTTCATAGCCCCGAGGTGGTAAACTCGCACGCATGACACGTAGGATTTGTGGTTCATCATCTACAACGAGTATGACAGTTTTCTTAGTCATAGCTTCTCCCTGCTGATACGAGTTGTGTATTCTTATATTCGATAGGAATTGAGAATCGGAAAATAGCCCCCTGGCCTGGTGTACTTTCGACCCAGATTCGACCCCCATGGGCCTCTACAATTCCACGCGCAATGGCTAATCCCATGCCGGTACCATCGCTACCCTGTCTGGGTAGTTGTTTTCCTCGATAGAATTTATTAAAGATATGATCAAGTTCTTCCGGGGCAATCCCCGGTCCCTGATCCTTGACACCGATGAGCAGCTCATCATTTCCTACCATTCCAGAGAGGGTAATTTTACTGCCCTTAGGCGAATATTTAACCGCATTTTCGATCAAATGTGTAAGAACCTCAGCTACAAGACGGGTGTCGATCCACACATTTAATGATTCATCGTTGAATTCTAATATGATCTGATGGTCACGAGTTACGGCTGCACATCTGTCAAGCACATTGCTAAAGAGTTCGGATACAGAGATCCACTGTTTTGTAAGATGTAGTTCACCGGATTCAATCCGTGCCATCTCAAGTAGATTCTCAACCAGTCTAGTCAGCCGATATGTCTCTTCACTGATGATTAGATGGAATTCGCGTATGGTATCTTGACTCCAAGAGAGGTCTTCTTTCAAGAGGCTATCTACTGCGGCGCGGATTGCCGTCAGCGGTGTGCGGAGGTTATGGGATACTGAAGCAAGCAGAGCCGATTTAAGTTCGTCGCTCTGACGAAGGGCTTCTGTATGGCTCATTGCCTGCAAAAAGCGGGCTCGTTCAAGAGCTAGAGCTATGAGTCCTGCTATTGCTTCTACTGTGCTTTCCTCGATAGATGCCGATATTAGAACGGCAACTCCAATCACACGAATGCCTACTTTTAACGGGACGTAAATCGCAGTTAGTAGAACCTTAGTTTTATCCAATATCGACTCTTTATCTGAGTCTAAGCCGTTAGTATGGGTTAGTCTTATCTCCCCTGTATCAAATACGGTCTTAATTAAACCCAGGTCTGGATTGAATGCATCGCTACTGAGTTGTGTAGCCATGGCTATCTGCTGCCACCCTTTTTCTTTTGGTATCCACACCGCACAGTATGAAACTGCAAATATCTCTACTACCTGTCGGGCTAGCGACGAAAATGCAGTCTCTGAATCGGGGGTGACAATAATAGCCTGGCTGAGCCGATATAATTTCCATACCTCCACGCGCCTCCTTTCCGCATCCCGTGCGCGTGCGTGTGCCATGGACGATAGCTGGCTTGCAATGACAGCCGTAACTAAGAAGGCAAAAAGCGCCACCCAGTTTTGTGGATCATATATTGTGAGCTTTCCGATTGGGGGTAAAAAGAAAAAGTTGAAGCATAGCATACCAGACACTGATGCCACAATAGCTGGGGTGAGTCCATGAATGGAGGCAATTAGCAATACGACCAACAAAAAGCTCAGGGCCACTGTGGTTACATTAACACTTGGGATCAGTAATCTATAAAGAACCACCACAAAGGCCACACCGCCAATGGCTAATGCGTAGCCAACCCAGATTTGACGTATTGTCTTAATCATGATCTATCTAATTTTATCCTTAATATAACTATTATATACTGATGTGCCGAGTTTCTCTTATACTTATCAACTGGCGATAAGAAAAAATTTTTAAAATTGATTCTTAAGTCATTTTCCTAATTAGTAGATATGAAGCCTCTGCCTTTTTGTTCCAGTTCCTTTGATCTCTGAATTAATCTACGCAACCCTTCTCTAATTGTTTCTTCTCTGTGCTTTAATTTTGGCTTTCCTAGTGCTTTTGTAAGTTCATTTCTCAGATAATCTATGATTTCTTCTAAGTACCACCACTCAAGCATTGTTGTATAGAATTTCTTATCCCTTTTATTTAAGCTTGGTATAGAATTTATTTCTATAATCTTCTTCTGAAATCTTTCGGTTTCTTTCAGTTTAATTATTTCCGTCATCAGCTTTTCGATCTCGGTGTTCATCGGGCGTCCGGGAGACCCTCTTAGGACTTTCATGATTTCAAGTTCTGTTACTCTAGTGTTTGAGCTGCCTTTAAATAAGGTCCTGATGAAAACAGATGCTGAGCACAGCACACGCAATCTACCCATTAAGTACCGAGAAAAAGTCCATTTTGAGCTCATATACACGCTCACCTAGATATCGGGCGAACCGCATCAAGGGCGAGATTCAGTTCAAGCACATTAACGCGCAGTTCACCTAGAAGGCCAAATTGCCGTCCTTCTGTGTGATCCTGCACGAGTCGCCGTACTTCCTCCGGACTCATCCCCCGCTCGTGTGCCACGCGTGTGATCTGAAACTCCGCTGCTGCGGGAGTGATATGGGGATCAAGCCCTGATCCTGAGGAGGTAACTAGATCAACAGGAATCGGGGTTTGCGGATTCTCTTTGCCTAGGGCTTTGGCCGCCTCTTTCACATTGTCAATAAGCTTTCTGTTTGTTGGGCCATAGTTAGTTCCCCCTGAGGCCATCGGGTCATAACCATTCCCAGCGGCAGATGGCCGTGAATGAAAATACCCCGGCCCATTAAAGGTCTGTCCGATTAGCCTTGAGCCGACAATTTCTCCATTTTTATAAATGAGACTCCCTTGGGCTTTACTTTTAAATAGCACCTGTGACAGACCAGTGACTAAAAACGGATAAATTCCCCCGGTTATAAGTGTAAGAATCAACATCATCATTACCGCGGGATAGATTTGCTTGGATAAATTCATTTTTGTATCTCCTCTTTGAATCAAGCTAAACCGATCAGACTAATAATTACATCAATTATCTTTATTCCCACAAAAGGAATAATAATGCCCCCAACTCCATAGATGAACAGGTTGCGACGCAACACAGCGGCTGCACCCATGGGTCTATATTTGATGCCACGGAGGGCAAGAGGAATAAGTGCTACAATGATGATTGCATTAAAAATCACGGCCGAAAGGATTGCAGACTCTGGGGTCGCCAAATGCATGATATTTAGGGCAGCAAGTGGGCCCTTTTGTCCGGACAGGCCGTATAGTGTGGGAAACATGGCGGGGATGATAGCAAAGTATTTTGCCACATCGTTGGCTATGGAGAAGGTCGTCAGGGCACCACGTGTCATGAGTAGCTGTTTTCCAATCTCGACAATCTCGATAAGCTTGGTAGGGTTTGAATCCAGATCTATCATGTTGCCAGCTTCTTTGGCAGCCATTGTGCCGGTATTCATCGCCACGCCTACATCTGCCTGTGCTAGAGCGGGGGCGTCATTAGTTCCATCGCCACACATAGCAACGAGTTTTCCCTGAGATTGCTCTCGGCGGATGAGGTTTAACTTATCTTCTGGCTTTGCCTGTGCGAGAAAGTCATCTACTCCAGCTTCAGCGGCAATGGCGGCGGCAGTTAGCGGGTTATCTCCGGTTATCATAACGGTCTTTATACCCATACTTCTCATTTGAGCGAAGCGCACACGCATTTCTCCCTTTACGATGTCCTTCAGATGTATAACCCCTAGTGCCCGATTACAATCCGACACTACTAGAGGGGTTCCTCCCTTACTTGCAATGCTTTCAACTGTTTGCTTCAGTTCCGGCGGTACAATACCCCCTTGTGACTCGATTAGAGCTACTATTGCATCAGGCGCCCCTTTCCGAATTGAGCGTCCATCGAGGTCTACACCTGACATACGCGTCTGAGCCGAAAACGGGATAAAGTGTGCTTCCTGAGAGCTCAGGTCGCGTCCACGCAGACCGTATTTGGTTTTGGCCAGTACTACAATAGAACGTCCTTCAGGTGTTTCGTCGGCGAGGCTAGAGAGCTGGGCTGCATCTGCCAAATATTCCTCTTTCACACCAGGCAAAGGGATAAATTCAACTGCCTGGCGGTTGCCCAAGGTGATTGTGCCTGTTTTATCTAGTAAGAGCGTGTCTACATCACCAGCGGCCTCTACAGCACGTCCACTCATGGCAAGCACATTCTTCTGAATCAAGCGGTCCATCCCAGCAATGCCGATTGCCGATAGCAAGCCGCCTATCGTGGTTGGGATTAGACACACCAACAATGCTACTAAAATTGTGATTGAAGGAGGTATCGCTTGGACGAAGCCACTGGTTGGTGCCGCAGAACGCACGCTATACATGGAGTATGGAAGCAGTGTCGCCACGGCAAATAGAAAGATGATTGTAAGCCCGGCAAGTAATATGTTAAGGGCAATCTCATTGGGTGTTTTTTGTCTCCTGGCTCCCTCAACTAGGGCAATCATGCGATCGAGAAATGTATCCCCGGGATTGGATGTTATGCGTACCTTTATCCAATCTGATATTACTTTTGTTCCTCCGGTAACGGCTGAGCGGTCTCCACCAGCCTCGCGAATAACCGGTGCACTCTCCCCTGTAATGGCGGACTCATCTACTGTGGCAATGCCCTCAATTACCTCCCCGTCTCCGGGAATGAATTCCCCTGCCCGAACCAACACTACATCTCCTTTACGTAAAAGTGTTGCTGGTACAACCTCCGTTTTGACCATTTCAATACCTTGGGTAATCTCACCCATAATTCTATGTGCCATTGTTTCTGTCTTGGCCTTACGAAGTGTACCGGCTTGAGCCTTACCCCTTCCCTCAGCCATGGCTTCTGCGAAATTAGCAAATACAACGGTAAACCAGAGCCATAGTGTCACCTGAACGGTAAAGAGCAGGTGTCCATGCTCAGCGCTAATGATATCACGCACTATAAGCAGTGTTGTCAGAGCGCTGCCCACCTCGACAACAAACATCACTGGGTTACGTACCTGAATGCGCGGATCTAGTTTTTTAAACGCGTCTATGATTGCTCGTTTCACAATTGATGGATCAAACAAAGGACGTTTCTGTGATTTCTCAACCATATTTTAGGCCTCCTGTTTATTGTCTCTTTCTAGTTGTATTAGAACAAGGTCCCGGCTTTCATCAGAAAATGTTCAACAACCGGTCCAAGAGATAGCACAGGGAAGAACGTCAGTGCTACGAGGATTAAGATCACACCGACGAGCAACCCTACAAATAGTGTTGTATCTACTGGAAAGGTGCCGGCTGACAGAGGTACAGATTTCTTGGTAGCCAAGCCTCCTGCAATCGCCATTGCTGGGATGAGCATCAGGAATCGACCGATTAACATGGCAAAGCCAAGGCTTACGTTATACCAGTGCGTATTGGCACTAAGACCCGCAAAAGCAGAGCCGTTATTGCCTATGGCTGAGGTATAGGCGTAGACAATCTCTGAGAGGCCATGGGGCCCTGCATTGTTGATGCTTAAGACGCCATAGGGTGCAACACTGGCCCATGCGGAGAAGAAGAGAATGCCAAAGGCA
The DNA here is from genome assembly GCA_964389705.1 of uncultured Spirochaetia bacterium. Taxonomy (GTDB): domain Bacteria; phylum Desulfobacterota_D; class UBA1144; order Nemesobacterales; family CSP1-2; genus PSLL01. The sequence goes on along the minus strand of CAYMEO010000030.1, from coordinate 22,121 downwards.
AAGGTAAGCTCATAAAGCATAGCCATTTTTACCTCTTTCGATTGGATCTTTTTACCCAGATACTCAGGTGTGCGCCCGACCATAAGACCGGCAATAAAGACTGCGAGTATAACTGCGATCAATATGCCAATGAGTCCGGCTCCCACACCGCCAAATATCCTTTCACCCAGCATCATATTAAGCAGCGGAACCATTCCGCCAAGCGGTGTATAAGAGTCGTGCATGGAATTGACTGCCCCGCATGATGAGTCGGTTGTAACTGTAGCCCACAGGGCAGAATTGGCTATGCCAAAGCGTACCTCCTTCCCTTCCATATTGCCGCCTGACTGCGCGAGGGCACCAGAGTCAACAGCGGTCTGTGTAACGCTATACCGATTGAACATTGGGTTACCCCGTGCCTCAAAATAGTAGGCTGTAAAGACGGCAGCAAAGAAAAGGATGGACATTGCGGTAAACACTGCCCAGCCGTGTTTTTGATTGCCAGCCATGCGGCCGAGTGTGTATGTAAGGCCGGCTGGGATCGCAAAGATCACAACCAATTCAATAAGATTCGACAGTGGGGTTGGGTTCTCAAAGGGATGTGATGAATTGGCATTGAAGAATCCACCTCCATTTGTTCCAAGTTCCTTGATGATTTCTTGGGAGGCAACTGGTCCCTGTGGAATAATTTGCTCTTTTACAATCTCGGTTGTCTTTTTGCCGTTATCGGTGGTCTTCTCAATGGTCTGTGTCTCTACGAGCTTTGCATTGGTATATGGACTGAGATTTTGGATTACACCCTGTGATACCAGTAAGAGTGCCCCTACGATACAGATCGGAAGTAACACATATAGAGTCGCACGCGTGAGGTCAACCCAGAAGTTACCAATAGTACGGGATTCGTGCCGCGCAATACCACGGATAAATGCGATCGCCAGAGCAATACCAGTGGCTGCCGATACAAAGTTATGTACTGCCAAGCCGGCCATCTGCACCAGATAACTCATCGTCGTCTCACCCGAATATGCCTGCCAGTTGGTGTTGGTTGTAAAGCTGGCTGCTGTATTAAAAGCCAGGTCCGGGGATACGTTGGGGAATCTTTGAGGATTTAGTGGAAGATAGTATTGCAATCGCTCTAGTGCATAGAGGAGGAGCATACCGACCATGCTGAAAACAAGCATGGCTGCAGTATAAGCCGTCCAATGTTGCTCCTTGTGTTCGTCTATCCGGCATAATCGGTAGATAAGCCGTTCAACCGGACCCAGTATCTTACTGATCAGCATTGATTTCCCTTGGAATACATTGGCCATATAGACTCCAAGGGGTTTGGTCACAAGCAGGACAATCAGGAAAAATACGGCTATTTGTAAGAATCCAAAGAATGTCATTATTAATCCCTCCTAAACTGCAATTTCTTTTAGAAACTTTCTGGACGCAGCAGAGCAAAGAATAAATAAACTAGCAATCCAAATGCAATGATTCCGCTTATTATATATTCCCAATTCATATTTTCCCTCCTTCAATCACAAATATAATTATCTTTCCTCTAAACACGGTCGCAGAATCGTATATACCAAAGTGATAGAACAAAGAACAGGATTGTTAAAACGGTGAATACGACATCAAGCATCGGAGTCCTCCATAGTTCCTAATCTAATTGTTCGGTGCGTTAATCATCCTCCATATGAGCTTAATTTGAATCAACAAATATCATTATAGTAAGGCCGTTATAAAGAGGCCATAAATAAGCCATAAAAAGTTCATAAGGAAATTATAAAAAGATTATAAAATTGGGCTCTAACACAATAGCTGGAAAAGGGAAAGGCTCATACAAGAGAATTATTGAGGATAGATTATTTGGTTAGGATTGTATACAGTACATAAAAAGGCGAGGAATAGGTCATGTATGAATTCTTATAATATCCCCGCGGGACTTACTTTCATAAATCTGTTTTATATCCCTGCTTCTATTTGAGAACTTTATTCCCATTGTAGGGAGAATTCCAGGTAAAATAGGGGATACCCATGCAACAGTACCCTCAAGTTTAATAATATCATTCATACTGCTTTCTCCGAGATCAGCATCACTTATATGGATTTGAATTGAAACTTTAGATCTAGGGGGAAACACCCTATGGGCTTTAATGCCAACTCCGCCTTCAGAAAGGTTAAATGTATAACCAGTAAAAGTGGAATCCAGGGAATCAGATAAGCCGTATTTAACCTTTTTTCTGAGAGGGATCCTTCTCGATGCCCTTCGATTTATTGCCATTGGAGCACATTTTAAATCCTATTTAGCCAAAGTCAAGGGTATTTTAAGTTTCATATGTTGCTGACTCAGGCGCTAAACTTAGATTCAGTTATCAATTTCTAGTAAAGTCCGCTTCTTATATAATAAGTTTAAAGATCGAGATCTAAATGGGTTTCGAAATAGAATTAACTGAATTGAGTTATTTGAATTTGAAACAGATAGAATTTAGTGGTTTATTTACCTTTGAAAGGGGAGCCAATTGGATGACAAGAAGACAGATTTTTTCATGGTTTTTTTTTGGAATATTCATCCTCCTAATCTATCTGTTTTACAAAATCATTGAGCCTTTTATTCTTCCTCTTTTCTGGGCTGGGGTTTTAGCCCTTCTTCTCTATCCCCTCTATGAATACATTACAAAGGCTCTCGGAAATAGGGCAGAAATCTCATCTGCTATTATGACGGTACTTACAGTATTAGTGATTATGTTACCGCTTGGCATAATTATTACTACTCTTGTGGTCGAAATGCTCGACGTTTATCAGGGAACAAAGGATCAAATTGAGGTTGCAAAGATAACCTCAATAGTTGGTCGCCTGAAGGAGCTTATTCCCATAACTCTTCTCCAAAAGTTAGAGAAGAGATTTGGCATTGGCAATATAAGACCTGAAGAGGCAGTGCTAAACGCCATAGGAATTGTAAGTGGCTATCTTTTTAATCAGGTTCAAAGGGTGGCGAAGAATGTGAGCATGCTGATTTTTAATTTCACCATAATGGTCTTTGCCTTATTCTTTTTCTTCAGAGACGGAAAGAAGCTTTATGAGGAGCTGAAGTATCTTATCCCCATGACAAATGAACAAAAGAATCGAATATTCGCCCGCTTCTATGATATGATTTATGCTGTGATTCTGGGGATTATAGCTACTTCCGCATTACAAGGGCTTATAGCAGGACTCATTTTTCAGGTACTAGGGATTGCCTTTCCAGTTCTTGCAGGGGTGCTTACATTCATATTCTCTCTTGTTCCAATGCTCGGTGCCATAGCCGTGTGGCTTCCGGTTGGGGTCTACCTTCTTTTTACGGGAGAGGTATTTAAGGGAGTAGCCCTTCTTATCCTTGGAGGAATATTTATAAGTTCCGTTGACAATATCCTAAGGACCATTGTCATAGGAGAAAGGGCAAAACTCAATACGCTTTTCCTTTTCCTGAGTATAGTTGGAGGAATAGGGGCCTTTGGATTCTCCGGGATTATTCTTGGCCCTATTCTCCTTGCCGTCTTTGTCAGCTTTATAGAGATCTACAAGGTTGAATATAGGGAGGGTAAATTCACGTAAGTGCCCAGTTCTTTATAGGCTGCAATCGTGATTATCGGCTCTACAATAAGACCCCGTATCTTCTCTTTAATTAAAGAGAGAACCCTAGAGAAAGCAAATTAAGCCAAGAAATCATATAACTGAGATTTTTAGATGGCGATCTTTTCGTGTTTGTGTGTCAAGAGAGGTGGCATATTTAAGAGCACACAAACACGAATATCCTTTTGGGGTTAAATGTAGTGACCGCCATTTATTCTCAGTGTAATTCCAGTAATCCAGCTTGCAGCAGGAGAGCATAGATAAAGAACAGAGAGGGCGATTTCCTCTGGAGTACCGAATCTACCCAGTGGGATTTGTGCCAATATTTGCTTTCTAATATCCTCAGGCACAGTACCCAGCATATCGGTTTCTATAAACCCCGGGGCTACAGCGTTTACCCGGATATTATTTCCTGCGAGTTCCTTTGCCATAGTTTTTGTAAAGCCGATTATTCCCGCTTTAGTGGCAGCATAATTTGCCTGACCAATGTTTCCCATCTCTCCTATGATTGATGAGATAGAGATTATTACGCCGCTTCCCTGGGCTATCATGGTCTCAATTACGGCTTTAGTGCAATTAAATACGCTGTTGAGGTTGGTTTGAATTACCTCATTCCACTGCTCGGGGGTCATTCGGCGCAGCGTCCTATCTCTGTTTACTCCCGCGTTATTTATCAAAATATCTAGCTTTCCAAAGTGGTTTACAACCGCCTTGCCAAGGTTCTGGGCCTGCTCAAACTTGCTTACATCCGCCCTTACAGTAACGCATTTTCTCCCCATGGCCTCAATCTGTTGTTTTACCTCATCTGCCTGTTTGTCGCTTCTGGCGTAGTTAAGCAAAATATCAGCCCCGCCTTCAGCTAAAGCAAGTGCTATTGCCCTACCAATGCCCCTAGAGCCCCCAGTTACGAGCGCAACCTTACCACTTAGGTCATACAGATCCTTTATCATACCAGCACCTCCTTAAGATTGTGAGTTTTACCTGAACAATAGAGTTATGATTTTTTAACTTTTTATATAGGATTTGTCAAATATGGTTGAGACTTTGCAAGTATGCCTTTCTTAAGGTAAAATCCCCAAGGTGTATAAAAATCAAGGAGGACAGCCATGCAAAAAGTCGTGATTTGTGAACCGTTAAGAACGGCGATTGGAACGTTTGGTGGAAGCTTAAAGGATTTTCCTGCCCCAACACTTGGTGCTACTGTTGTTAAAGAGATTTTAAATCGTACAAACATTAATCCTAAGGAGGTTGATGATTGTATAATGGGAAACATCCTCTCGGCTGGTCAGGGGATGAACCCTTCAAGACAGGTTGCTTTAAATGCTGGGCTTAGCATTCAAACCCCTGCCTTCACAATCAATAGGGTCTGCGGTTCAGGTCTTCAGTCTGTTGCTCTTGCCGCTCAGGCAATTAAAGCCGGGGATGCGGAGCTTATAATCGCCGGTGGTATTGAGAATATGAGTGCGGCTCCATTCTATCTCAGCAAAGCCCGCTATGGTTATAGAATGGCTATGCCAAAGGACGAGATAGTAGATGGTATGGTATACGATGGATTATGGGATATTTTCAATAACTATCATATGGGAGTAACGGCAGAAAACCTTGCCGAAACTTACAATATATCAAGGCAGGAGCAGGATGAGTTTGCATATAAAAGTCAGATGAAATGCAAGGCTGCACAGGAGGCGGGAAAATTTAAGGATGAAATTGTTCCTGTTATGGTACCGCAAAGAAAGGGAGACCCGATTCCATTTGAGAAAGACGAACATCCCAGGGGGGATACTACATTACAGAGTCTCGCGGCGCTCCGCCCCGTATTTAAGGTTGGCGGAACTGTAACGGCTGGAAACGCCTCAGGAATCAACGACGGTGCTGCGGCAATGATTGTTGCATCTCAGGAAAAGGCAAAGGCGCTGGGACTCAAACCGGCAGGTGTCATAGTGGCCTATGCAGTTGCCGGCGTTGAACCGTCCGTTATGGGGATTGGTCCTGTACCTGCTATTCAGAAGGTTTTAGATAAGGCCGGGCTTTCCTTAGATGATATAGACCTGTTTGAATTAAATGAAGCATTTGCTGTTCAATCCCTGGCAGTACTAAGGGACCTTCCGATCCCTGAAGAAAAGTTAAATGTAAACGGTGGCGCTATTGCTCTTGGACATCCAATCGGAGCTTCGGGTGCTATTATACTGGTGAAGCTTCTACACGAGATGAAGAGAAGGAAGGCCAAGCGTGGTCTTGCCTCTCTTTGCATTGGTGGCGGTATGGGAATAGCGATGATAGTTGAAAGGGCCTAGGCTTATAACTAGATCATTCCCTTATGTTGGTATTTAGGGCGGCTCAGCTAGGAATCTTTAAGTAAGTAGGAGTGAACTTCTGTTCACTCCTATAGAAAAAATAACAATGAAAAAGGTTTCTGTTATAGGGATTGGAAAGACAAAGTATGGAGTAATCAAGAATCGAACCTTTCTTGATCTCGCTGTAGAGGCTGGAAAAAAGGCCCTTGCAGATGCGGGAATAACTCCTCAAGAGATTGATGCCTTCTATCTTAGCAATTATGGGGGAAGCGATTTTATAAAACAGAACCACCTTGCCCCTTATGTTGGTTCTGCTTTGGGACTGAGGTGCGATGTTCCGTGCACACATATTGAAAATGCCTGTGCTTCAGGTGGCTCGGCGATAAGAGAAGGGATTCTCGCAATAGGCTCAGGAACGGCCACTAGAGTACTAGTAATTGGAGTTGAGAAGATGAATACGGTTCCAACCCCTGCGGTTACAGAATTCCTTGCCAAAGCCGGAGATTGGGAAAATGAGGTAAAGGTTGGGTATACATTTCCAAGTGCTTTTGCTATGATGGCAAGGAGGCATATGCATCAGTATGGAACTACAAGAGAGCACCTCGCAGCAGTAACCGTAAAAAATCACAGCAATGCAATTCACAACCCAGATGCCCAGATGCAGAAGCCTGTAACTATGGAGCAGGTGCTCAATGATGACAGAATCGTTGCTGATCCACTTCGGCTCTATGACTGCTCTCTTATAACTGATGGAGCGTCAGCGGTTGTACTTATGGAAAAAGGAGCTGCTTGGGGCCTTTCTAGAAGGTCCGTTGATATAATAGGATTTGCTCAGGCAAATGATATATTTACGCTTTATCAAAAAGGGGATTTGACAAAATTTGATGCTACAGTAGAGGCGGCGAGATTGGCTTTTAATATGGCTGGCATAGAGCCAAAGGATGTAGATGTAGCTGAGGTTCATGACTGCTTTACAATTGCAGAGATTATTGCGATTGAAGACCTAGGTTTTGTCCCTAAGGGGGAAGGGGGGCCCGCTACACTTGATGGGGTTACATCCCTTAATGGGAAGTTTGCTATAAACCCGAGCGGCGGGCTTAAGGCAAAGGGACACCCTGTGGGAGCAACGGGGGTGGGACAGGTAGTTGAGATTGTGGAACAACTGCGAGGAGATGCTGGGGGAAGGCAGGTAAAGGATGCCGAGATCGGACTTACACACAATATTGGCGGCTCAGGTGCGACCTGTGTCGTTCATATTCTATCAAAGGGCTAAGAATGATGAATGTAAGGCTTCTTAAATGCTCTTCATGCGGTATGCTCCAATCTCCCCCTGCCTATTTATGCATGTCTTGTAAATCTGAGAGATTAGAAGAGACAGAGGTTCCCGGAAAGGGAAAGATTTATACATATTCCACAGTTTACATCCCGCTTGCAACCCTTGAGAAAGAAGCCCCTTATACTGTGGCAATCGTTGAGATTGAGGGCGGATGTAAAATTACAGGTCGTGTAATTTTGCCTTCTGAAAGGCCCTCTCGAGACAGACTTTCTATAGATGCCCCTGTAGAGGTTACAGAGATTAGAGATGGGGTATATCTTTTTAAGTTATTATAGGGATTGTAGTATAGTAGTTTGACACTTCATTTCTACAGTCCAAGTTTCTCTAATTTTTCTATTATCTTCTTGCCCAATTCAACAATATCTTCATTCAACGATTCCTGAAAAACTACATATGCGGATTGACTGAGCATTGCGTTTAAATTGCCGTTTTCCGAGATGCGAAAGTCGGTTCTCACTCCAATCACGGGCTTACCTTTGGCATAGGCGTATCCGCATTCCCACGCCGTACCTGAATCCGAATCGCTGCCGTCTAATATGGCAACAACCGCCTCTGATATTTCAATTGACTCAACATTTCGCCTAAAGATTGTGGTAAAATCCGGCTCATTGCCTCGAAACTCAATCTCCATATCTTGGGGAAGAATAATATGTAGATTAGGCTTGAGCTTCACGAGAACAGCAGCTAGTTCTCTATTCCATCGTCTCTCGGCTTGAGTAAAAAGAGGACCTGCTAAGTATATTTTCATTGTGTTTTCTTAAGGAGAAAAAATCGCTTTAAATTTATCTGGAATAAGGGATACTTTCCTATTCTCATAATTGAAAAAGACTATTCCTGTCTTGGCTCGCGCAATCTCTCTTCCGGTTTCCTTTTCTGTGATTTTGTATATGAGGTCGCATCCGTATTTGTTAAAGTCACAGATCGCAATCTCGATTTTTAAAATTTCGCCGTAGAATGCCTCGGACCTATAGACTATGGCAACATCGGAGACGATTAATCCGGAGCCGTCAATATCCATTTCTGTAAAGCCATACTTGCGGAGTAATCTAACACGGGCTTCATGGGTTAAAGAAAGTACCGAATCATGTCCTAGATGACCACCATAGTTTATGTCGCTTATTCGGAGTGGAATTTCCGTAGAGAAATCAAATTTTTCAGGTAGGTCTATTTTAATTCGAGCCATTTTTATCCTTGGAGACTCTAGGAATTATAATTGATAGTGTGATCAAAGGCAATTCATGAATTGGGATTCCAATTGACATTTATGAAGGCTCTTTGATAAATTTAGTATTATAATTAGAATTAAATCTAGGAGGAACGGAAGAGCCATGAAGGTTGAGAGAATGAATCTTGCCTCATTAAAAGCCTTTTTCGGAAAACTTGTAAGAATGAGTTTTTATGATCTCGGCATGGAAAAGGACACACAAGTTGCTTCCTACTTAACAGATGTGCTTGCGGATTTTGCCGAGGCGGAGAGGCTTTACAGGATAAGTAATTCAGAGGGTAAGAAGGTAGAGACAGTGGTTGAGATGCTACTTGAGACACAAAGTGGTTCCGATGAAATCTCTAACTATGAAAGGGAAATGAGGAAGTACTTGGGGGATTTTACCTTATTTATGACGGGGATTTTTAGGGATTACGTGGTCAGGGGCTCATACCTGCGCTACTACATAAATGTGGGTACGAGATCGTATTTCCTCGTTTCAAAATTTGACATCGAGACTGGAAAAGGGAACCCGATTATGTTTAGCAAGCTCTCGAATGATTTTGAGTTCTACTCAGGCGCTCTCGATTATATGAGGAAGGTCTATTTTCAGACGGAGATGTCAGGGGATCCGTTCTCCAACTTTATTGTTCAAATCTCAAAAGGGATAAAGCACTAATTAATTTATTCAATGAGAACAAGGTGAAAAAAGTTGAGGGTTATATCCCTGTGCATCAGATTGTTCTCACTCGTTTTAAGGGATGCCGTGGTAATAATTGACCAGACCTCTTTTCATTCTCATTTTTATTAGAAAATAATGATTATGCTAAAGAAATAGGATGAGCACAAGGTATGTCCATGTAATCTTGATTTTTTTTGAACATGGGTTATGATTCTACCCCAATTGAAGGATAAGGAATAAAGGGAAGAGGCGGAGGTAGAAAAATGGAAAGATTAGAAAAAGAACATATAAGCAAACATGTGGACATTGAATCTAAGAGGTTTTTCTTTGATGTAAAGGAGAACCACAAAGGGAAATATCTGAGAATCACTGAATTAAGCGGCGGAAGATCGTGTATAGTAATTCCACTTGGCGGAATCAAGGCTTTTAAAGAAAGGCTTGGTGAGATTATAGAAGAGGCTTCAAAACTGCTTATTGTTGAAGAAGAGTTTTGAAATTTTATCCTTGGGGAAGGCGGGAAGATCTTTTCTATATGTTTTATAGGTCTTAAAAACTGGGGCGGTTAACTCAGTGGTAGAGTGCCATCCTCACACGGTGGAAGTCACTGGTTCAAATCCAGTACCGCCCACCATCTGATTTTGGTAAAAGGGTCTTTTTACAACCTCTGCGGCTCTATTTTCGCCGCCTATATCTACTATGACCCTTGTCCCTGGCTCTATGAATTCTCTTCTTATGTATCCAAGGGCTATTATCTTCTTCAATATGGGAGAAAAAGCGCTGCTCGTTATATACCCAATTTCGCGTTCACCGTGCTTAATCTTGTCACCTCTAGTGGGTAGGTTCTCGCCTTCGATTTCAAACCCCGCAAGGCACCAATTTACATGCCCTCTCCATTTAATCCTTGCAATTACTTCCTGGCCTACATAGCATCCCTTTTCATAGCTTATTGCATTCTCAAGCCCTGCCTCAAGTGGAATTGTATTGTCATCCATATCTACACTGTATCTGGGAATCCCAGCCTCGATTCGCAGAATCTCCATGGCATCGAGACCAACTGGCCTTAATCCAAACTCTCCTCCATCATTTTCGGCTAAGGATTCCCATACTGTTTTGACCCCATCGGTTGAGATGAATATATCGTAGCCATCTTCTCCCGTACGGTTTGCCTTTACTATCATCGCCTGAGATCCGTCTATCTCTTTTATTAGAAATTCATATTCTTTTAGCATTAGAATTCTTCTATTCAGGGCTTTCTCAATAAGCCTTCTAGAATTTGAGCCGTGAATTGAAATTAGGCAGAGGCTCTCAGTTACATCTTCTATATTTGCCTTATATGATAATCTATACCTGGCCAAGAGGTCTCTTACCTTTTCATTAAGGCCCGGCTCTAAATCGAGAAGCAGAGATTCGCCGTGGCGGTATACCCTCATATCCGATATCATCCTTCCTTTTGGCGTAAGAAGGGTAGCATATAGGCCCTCTCCTTCTTTCAGTTTGTTTATATCATTTGTCACCATACCTTGGAGGAATTTTATGTGCTCCTTTCCGCTCAGACGCAGCTTACCACGGTGTGATAGGTCGGCAATGCCCACTCCATTTCTCACACCTGCGTATTCTTCTAAGGGAGCCCCGTAGCTTTTAGGCATTAACCAACCGGAGAAGTCACCAAAAACGGCTCCTTTTGAAAAGTGGATATCATAAAGCGGTGTCTTTTTCATCTTGATTTTTATCAAACGACTATAGATATTATACTTTAAGGTTTTCTATGAAACAAAAATTAAGCCGATTGTGCTTCTGGGGTCACAAAGGGAATGGAGAGAAAATTCAGTGTGATATCACAGGATTTTCAGTTATTATATTTGAGTGTTGGGAGAGGTTAGGTGGTTTCTCGAATAGTTTTTCTCACCGCTTTGTTTATATTTTTTTCAGGCACTGCCCAGGCAGGATGGGTGATAGACCAGGTAATATACAGTTCTTCTCCTCAAGAGTCTGCAAATCAAAGAGTAAATTCCACAAATTATTTCTCAAGAAATAGGTTTAAAGCCGTTCAGGGCAGTTCAATTTTGATTATAAACTACAACACCGGTCGGATATTCGTATCTGACCGCAATAGAAAACTCTACTGGAGCGGGACGATTGATGAGTATATAAATGGGATTAGAGACTATATGGCTCAGGCAAAGGTGGAGATGGAAGAATCCATGAAAGATATACCTCCTGAGCAGAGAAGGGCAATAGAAGAGGAAATGATGAGGTCTAGGGAACCAATCGAAGCGGGACGCATAAGAATTGAAAAGACATCTGATAGGCAGACTATAGCGGGCTATAGAGCAACCAAGTACAGGGTTTATCTGGATGAAAACAGTTATCAGGAGATTTGGGTTTCAGAGGATTTGGATATATCCAAAGACATGGATATGAAAAAGATAGAGGATTTTCAAAATAGGATTAATAGGGCTGTAGGCTCTGTTTATTCAAAAGGCACTAGGGTTGAGGAGAGTTCCGAATATCAGAGCCTATTTGAAAAAGGGTATCCTCTTAAAATAGTTCATGTTGTTGGACAAAATAGAGGCGTTATTGAGGTGACAAATGTAAAGGAGACTGAGATTCCTGATAGGGAGTTCGAAGTCCCAGAGGGTTATACGAGAACAACTCTACAGGAAATAATCAGGAGCAGAGAGGAACGATAAAGCCTCATGTGTTGTTCTTGTCATATAAGGCCGAAGAGTACTTAAACTAAATTCTCCTTGAATCTCAAATAACATATGTTTCATCTAATAGGTGGTTAAAAGGTTTTTGCTTGAAAATTGACTGCTCAAATGTAATATAAATGTAATATAAATTAAAAATCAACTGAAAAAGGCCGAGGATGAGTAAATCTTTATTGAGTAAGAGTCACAAAGTTGTGATAATCGGTTCAGGGCCCGCTGGTCTTACAGCCGCCCTCTATGCTGCCAGAGCGAATTTGGAGCCAATTGTTTTTGAGGGTCTAGAGGCTGGAGGACAGCTTACATTGACAACTACTGTTGAGAATTATCCGGGTTTTCCCGATGGGATCATGGGGCCTGAGTTAATGGATTTAATGAGGAAGCAGGCTCAGAGATTCGGTGCAAAGTGTATATTAGCCGAGGTGACGTCTGTAGACCTATCGAGGAGACCCTTCAAGGTGGTTGCAGGGGAGATGGTTTTGGAGGCTGAGACACTGATAATTGCCTCTGGAGCGTCTGCAAAGCTCCTTGGGATTGAATCGGAAAAAAGGCTCCTTGGATACGGGGTTTCTACATGTGCTACTTGCGATGGTTTTTTCTTCAAGGGTAAGGAATTGGTTGTTGTAGGCGGTGGCGATACGGCGATAGAGGAGGCGATATTTCTCACAAAGTTTGCTTCAAAGGTAAACGTCATTCACAGAAGAGACACACTTAGGGCATCAAAGATTATGCAGGAAAGGGCGTTCAAGAATGAGAAGATAAACTTCATCTGGGATTCCGTAGTTGAAGAGATATTGGGTGATAGAGAGAAAGGGGTAACGGGGGTCAGGATTAAGAACCTAAGAACCGGGGAAACCTGGCAGAAGGAATGTCAGGGGGTTTTTATCGCTATTGGGCATGTGCCAAACACAAGGCTCTTTGAAGGACAGATTGAGATGGATAAAGCCGGGTATATTATCACAAAAGACGGCACCACTGAGACGAGTGTTCCCGGAGTATTTGCGGCGGGAGATGTTCAAGACCATAGGTACCGCCAGGCTATAACAGCTGCTGGAACAGGATGTATGGCTGCAATGGACGCTGAAAGATTCCTTGAAGAGAGCAGTGAACTATCAGTAAGGGCTCTTTTTTAGCCCCCTGTATCTGATTAGAAGCTATCCCAAAACCCTCTCAGTTGTCATTCTTAAGGAGCAAGGCGACTGAGGAATCCCATTTTTCGCAGCGTTTATTACCTTTCTCTAGTAAGATGCTTCGCTATACTGAGCACGGCATCCCAGTTTCTGGATGACTTTTAGTGTCTGCCATATCCTGATTAGAATTAGAAAAATTTTTCTTTTCATAAGTTTATGACTCAAGAGAGCACTTAAGAAAGGATCCACTCTAGAAAAGGGATTGGCTTCTACTTTTTATTTATATTTTCCAGATTAGCCCTTTTTCTCTGATTGATTTTATTTGACAAAAACCACGGTTTCAGTTAAAGAAGTTTATCTAACATGACATTGGAGGGCTAAAGATTAATATCTTAAGCACAGTAAGAGAAAAACTCTTAGATAGAGGGGAGCCTATTGATTTTGATGAAGCCTTTGCGCTTACTCAAATTTCCAAGGAACAGGTCCCAGACCTTATGGCGCTTGCAAGAAAGGTAACACTGAAGTACAAGGGAGATGGGGTATTCCTGCGCTCTATCATAAGTGCCCAGACCGGGAATTGTCCTGAAGACTGCGCATTTTGTTCTCAATCTGCCCATTTCGATACTCAAATAAATGCCCATCCCCTTATGGCAGCAGAGATGATACTTAAGGCAGCAAAGCAGGCCGAAAGGTTGGGTGCAATGGATTTTTGTATAGTCATAAGTGCAAAGGGACCGACGCCGAGAATATTTAAAAGGGTTCTTGAGGCTGTAGACCTGCTCAGAGCAGAGACAAACCTAAAGATCGGATGCTCTCTTGGGGAGCTTACTGAGGAACAGGCATTCGCCCTTAAAGAACACGGGGTATGGCGTTACAATCATAACCTTGAGACATGCCGTAGCTATTTCCCCAACATTTGTACGACACATACCTATGACGATAGGGTGAGAACAGCGAGGCTTGTTAAAAAGGCCGGTATGAATCTCTGCTCAGGGGGCATTTTGGGAATGGGTGAATCTGTGAGGCAGAGAATTGAACTTGCTTTCGAGATTAGAGAACTCGATCCAAGCTGGGTACCTATAAATTTCCTCAACCCAAGGCCGGGAACCCCTTTGGGGAACGTACCATTAGTGCCTCCGTTTGAGGCGATAAAGACAATATCAATTTTCAGATTGGTACTTCCCGATAAAATCCTTATGACTGCCGGTGGAAGAGAGGTTACCCTTCGAGACCTTCAGGCGATGGGACTTTTAGCCGGAGCAAACGCCATGATTCTTGGCAATTATCTTACAACACCTGGCCGTCCTCCGGAGGAGGATTTACAGATGCTCGATGACCTTCAGATGCCTGTGAGAACAGATGTTTAAGGATTTTATTTAGCCACAGGTGGGCACGGATAATACCAGTTCGATGTCATTGTGAGCCTTGCAAAGCAGTCTCAAATGAGGCTTACTCTGTGCTTCCCCCCTTTGCAAGGACAACTCCACATATTTGTGTTCATCTGTGTGAATTTGTGGCTAATTATTTTGATTTTCTCTGAGCCAAATGACTGACCGAACAAAGAAGCTTGCAGAGTTTGACCGCAATTTCATATGGCATCCATTTACACAGATGAAGGAGTATGAGAATCAGGAGCCGATTATTATTGAAGAGGGCGATGGCGTTTATCTTATTGATACGGAAGGACGTAGATATATAGACGGGGTATCTTCGCTTTGGGTTACGATTCATGGGCATAGAGTTCCTGAGATTGATAGGGCAATTAAAGAACAGGTAGAGAAGATTGGCCACAGTACGCTTCTTGGGATCACAAACACCACGGCAGTGGAGCTTGCAAAGGAATTAATTGAGATCTGTCCTAAAGGGCTAACTAAGGTCTTCTACTCAGGCGATGGCGCAAGCGCGGTTGAGGTTGCAATTAAGATGGCCTTTGGGTACTGGCAGCATAAGGGGAGGCCGGAAAAGAGAAAATTCGTTTCACTTGAAAATGGGTATCATGGAGACACACTTGGAGCGGTATCTGTCGGAGGGATTGATCTATTTCATGCCTTATATAAACCCCTTCTTTTTGAAACATATAAGGCCCCATCATATTATTGCTATCGATGCCCACTTGGAAAGACATATCCTTCATGCGGAATTGCATGTGCAAAAGAGATTGAGAAAATATTCAGTGAGCATCATGAAGAGATCGCTGCGGTAATATTTGAACCCTATGTTCAGGCGGCTGGTGGAATGATTGTTTCTCCTCCGGGTTATATTAGGCAGATACGGGAGTACTGCGATAAATACGATGTGATTATGATTCTTGATGAAGTTGCCACGGGTTTTGGAAGGACAGGGAGGATGTTTGCCTGCGAGCATGAGGATGTAACGCCCGACATCATGGTCCTTGGAAAGGGTATGACGGGAGGATACCTTCCTCTTTCTGCAACTATTGTAACCCAAGATATATATAATGCCTTCCTCGGTGAGTACGAAGAATTTAAGACGTTCTTTCACGGCCACAGCTATTCGGGAAATCCTATCTCCTGTGCTGCGGCCTTAGGAAACCTTGAGGCTTTTAGGAAGAATAAAACTCTTGAGAAGTTACAGGAAAAGATAGAATTCTTAGAGCGTGAGCTACAAGAATTTAAGGGCCTTGACCATGTAGGAGATGTAAGAAACAAGGGGTTCATGGTGGGAATAGAACTTGTAGAGAACAAAGAAACAAAAACACCGTATCCGCTCAGTATGAAGATGGGATGGAAGGTTGCCGGATTTGCAGCGCAAGAAGAGGTGCTCATACGTCCGCTTGGAAATGTAGTTGTCCTTATGCCACCTATTGGAATTTCAATAGAGGATTTAAAAAAGCTCATTGATGTAACATATAGAGCAATTAAGAGGGCAACGGAAACGGAATAAGTCCCCAATCGAAATATGATAGACCCACTTCATTGGATTGAAGAAGAATTAAATCTGATTCACAGCAAAAATCTCTTTCGGGTTCTTACAGAGATTCAAACTGGGCAGTCACCAGAGATTATAATCGATGGAAGGTCCTATATTCTCCTTGCTTCAAATAACTATCTCGGTTTGACTACTGATCCGAGGGTAAAAGAGGCAGCTCACATGGCTCTAGAAAAGTATGGAACTGGTTCGGGAGGGTCTCGCCTTGTAAGTGGAAGCACCGATCTCCATAGGGAATTAGAAGATAGAATCGCGGCTTTTAAAAAGACAGAGGCTGCCATACTCTTTAGCTCTGGCTATCTGGCAAATGTAGGTACCATTTCTGCTCTTGTTGGACCGGGGGATATAATCTATAGCGACGAGCTTAACCACGCATCCATTATTGACGGATGCCGACTCTCTCATGCAGAGATAATTATATACAAACACTGTGATGTGGAGCATTTAAATTCTCTACTGTCTCAAAATAGGTCTAGAGGTAGAAAGTTGATATTGACAGATACGGTTTTCAGTATGGATGGAGACCTAGCACCTCTCCCTGATTTAATTGAGATCTCCGAGAAATACGGCTGTATGCTTATGATTGATGAGGCGCATGCAACGGGGGTTTTAGGAAAAAGGGGAAGCGGGGCTACAGAGCACTTCGGCATAGAAGACCGTGTTCCGATAGTTATGGGAACGCTTTCAAAGGCCGTTGGGTCTCTCGGCGGATATATTGCGGGGAGCAGAAAACTGATTGATTTTATCAGAAATCGGGTACGGACATATATATTTGACACCTCTCTTCCAGCGAGCTCCCTTGCAGCGTCCTTAGCCGCAATTGATATTATAGAGTTTGAACCTGAGAGAAGGGAATACCTCTGGCGTCTTATAAATGGGTTTAAATCAGGGCTTGAAAATATTGGACTTGAAATCCTCCCTTCCCACTCTGCTGTTATTCCGGTTTTAATTGGGGAAGCTCAGCCGACGTTGGATTTTGCACGCTTGC
The DNA here is from genome assembly GCA_964389705.1 of uncultured Spirochaetia bacterium. GTDB lineage: Bacteria > Desulfobacterota_D > UBA1144 > Nemesobacterales > CSP1-2 > PSLL01. Next base: position 5,251 of record CAYMEO010000030.1, on the reverse strand, counting down.
TTCGGGAAAACGGGGTTTTTACCCCGGCCGTTCGTCCACCCTCAGTTCCTCCTAGGAAATGCCGAATACGAGCTACGCTTATGGCAACTCACAGAGAAGAACACATTAAGCTCGCGATTCGTGCATTTAAAACGGCGCGCGATTCGATTTAATTTTGCTCAAGAAATCTTCTACCTACCCATAAACTTCGGGTTTCTTTTTTCGAGAAACGCCCGCGTTCCTTCTTTACAATCTTGGGTTGCAAACACCTCACCTTGAGAATCGCACTCAAGCCTCATACTCTCTGAGAAAGACAGATCGAAACCCCCATTAATGCATTTCTTAATCCTTCCCATAGCGAAAGTCGCACCATTTGCAATGGAGCGTGCATATTCCATTGCCTTTGTCATTGCCTGTTCTTGAGGAAATATCTCATCAACTAGCCCAATGGCTTTGGCTTCTTCGGCATCTAAAAGTGTTCCTCTAATCATTAAATCCAGAGCCTTAGATTTTCCGATAAGACGCGGAAGCCTGTATGTTGTTCCCCATGCGGGCATGAGCCCAAGCTTTACCTCTGGGAGTCCGATTCTTCCCTCACCAATTGCCATGAATCTTCTGTCACATGCAAGTGCAAACTCCATTGCTCCTCCCATGCAATGGCCCTCTATTACGGCAATCACTATCTTAGGCATATTCTCCATTTTATGAAAGGCCCTTTGCCCTACTTCAACCAATTCTCTAAGATAGCTCCACTCGCTGTGGCTAATTAGACTTATATCGGCACCAGCCGAGAATATTTTTTTGTTCCCTGTGATAACTATGACCCTTATACCTTCTCTTTTTGCAATCTCATCTAAAAGATCATCAAACTCCTTAGCCATATCGAGATTAAAGGCATTAACCGGGGGACGGTTTAAGCGAATAATGCCAACTGAATCTTCTTCAGAGAGTTCAAAGAATCTGTATGTCATAAGTGTCTCCTTAACTTTACATTTTCCTCTTTGCTACAGAACAAGGCGTGGTTATTAATCTACCCAATGATTTTAATGAAACAAATTATAATATGAGAGCTTGAGTTAAACCTTTATTCCGAAATTAGGACAAGGGCTCCTGTATATGTAAAGAGACGGTTTATTCCTTTAAGTGGGGCAAGCTCTGAATTTCCGAAGAAACCTATAATTGGAATATCTCCAAGAATATGATTGATATAGGCGGTGTCAATTCCCTGATAACCGTATAAGGATGAGCCCCTTGCACAACAATTAAAGTAGAGGCCGAACTTAAACGGCCTCTCTAGCTCACCTGAGGATGCCAAACGCCCAACCATCTGTTTTAGGTCTTCCCGTGCCATTATGGGATGGCGCACGGCAAACGTTATAATCTGCCCTTCCTTTATGTTTGCGGCTACCGATATTAATCCGGTTTCGGGAATAATTCCCATAATGTTCCTGACCACGTACTCGCCGTCTGATATCTCTGTCTGTGATGGATCAGGTGGGAGCCCTATAAATAGAAGGCGTGTCAATTCTCTTCCACTCTCTAGGATTCTCAAAGGAACCTGCTTCTTTAAAACCTCAAAGGCAGGCTGCCCATCGAGTTCAAATATGATGTTATTTGTTGCCCTTGTAATAATACACGGCACTCCAACTGGCTGACATCCTTGGGTAATTCCGATTTTGTAAGTAAAAGAGCCGTGGATCATAAGCCCTGATACGGCTCTTGTTGCAACTGTGTTCCCACAGAATTCATAGGTTTCATTCAGTGCCGGGTGCTCAGAGGCAGATGCACCGACTATCGGTATATTCCCCAGTTTAGACTCAATCCCTCTAGAGAGAAGCTCCGGATGGATGTAGAATGGGTCAGGAAGGAGCGTAAGGAGTCTATTTCCTCCTTTATTAAGGATTGGGAGCATACGCTCTCCAATCTCGATTCCAGCCTTTATTCCTCCGTCTTCTGTGTAGTGAACAAGAAACGAGGAGGCACGCATGCTGTCTGAGGAGACGGCCAAGACAGCCACACCCGGGCTTGCCTCTACCTCTCCAAAATTCGTAAGCATTCCAATGGCGCTGCATCCTGCAACATCTTTAGTTTGAGTTATTTCGCATACTGATTTTAATATATCTTTATAACTGCTTCTGTGTGGAAAAGTACAGAACACAAGAGCCCAATCGGCGCTTGTTAGACCTATGCGCTCCATAGCTTGGGATGCTGCTTCTTTACCAGCTTCATTGCTATTTTCTTTAAGAGAGTACCCGACTCCCGCTTTTATCATGGACTTTTTCTAAAGTCTCGCTCGATTCTTATTATTGGTTTCCACAGATTATACCATAAATAAGAAACAGCTTTGGGTGCTAATATAGTGCTCAACTAGGACAAAAGATGGCAGGCACGGGCTTTAATCAGAAGATAAACTCGACTCCCTGCCCGGAGGCCCAGGGTTTCAATAGTCCCTGCGGTTAAACTCACCTTAAAATCCACACCGCATCCGACTACGAGCTCTGTTTTTTCTGTATCACGGATTATAGTTTTGACTATGCCCTCTAGGACATTTCTCGCGCTTGTCTGCATGATGCACTCGCGCGAGACAATTATATCCTCTGAGTTGATGCCAACTGTTACCTGAGTGCCAAGAGGTAGTGGCTTATAGGGTATCATAAGTCGGCACCCTTTAAGGTCAACGGTTGTGACCCCTTCGCTAGCCCTGTGCTCTAAGATGTGTCCCATAAGTATGTTCTCAGTGCCTACTACACGTGCTACCTCTAGGCTCTGGGGTGTATTAAAAACTTCTAGCGGTTTTCCCCCTTGGGCAATTCGTCCATTGCTCAATATGAGGATGTAATCCCCAATTCGTACAGCTTCGGCGGGGTTGTGTGTTACATAAATCAGAGGAACACCGGATCTTCTTTGAATGGAGATAATTTCCTCGAGTAAATAGGAACGCGTTGCAATGTCCACTGCTGAGAGCGGCTCATCGAGAAGTAGGATTGCCGGATCGGATGCCAGAGCGCGTGCTAAAGCGACCCTCTGCTGCTCACCGCCTGAGAGCCCCCGTGGGTATTGACCAGCCAGGTGTTCGATTCGAAAAAGGGAAAGCATCTCACGAGCCTTCTTGTAGTCAGTTCTATCCGTGCCGATTTTTCTACCGTAAGATATGTTCTTTTCTACAGTTAGATGTGGAAATAGGGAGTAATCCTGGAATACAAATCCAATTTTGCGCCTCTGTATAGGCAGGTTTATGCAGTTTGTCGAATCGAAATAGATTCGTTCTCCTAGAGAGATTCTGCCTTCATCTGGGGTTACAATGCCGGCGATCATGTACAGTATCGTGGTCTTGCCCGATCCGGAGGGGCCAAAGAGCACTGTAATCTCATTGCGTGCGCTAAATGCAACGTCAAGTGCAAGTGCAACACGTCCGTTATATTTAATCCCCTTTTTAATCTCTACAGATAGCATCTTTACAGATTGATCTTTGGACGGCTTAGCTTGTTTGTTATATAAATCACAGCGACTGAGACCACAGTTAGAATCAAAGCAAGTATTTGCGCCCGCATATTCTCACCCGAGATCACTGCCTCATATATTGCTAGGGGCATTGTCTGTGTCTTTCCAGGAATATTGCCGGCAAGTATAAGTGTAGCACCAAACTCACCAAGGGCACGGGCAAAGCTCAATATGATTCCGGCCAGAATGCCCCGCCTTGCTAGGGGTAGGATTACACGCAAAAACGTTTGAAACTCACTTTTGCCCAGCGTGTAGGAGACGATTTCATACTTTGGATCTACGCTCTCAATGGCAGCACGGGCGGATTTAACCATCAAAGGCAGCGCAACTACAGAGGCTGCAATCACGGCCGCCTGCCATGTAAAGGTCACGGTCCAGCCCGTTAGTTCGTATATGTATTGTCCAATAAGGCCGCGCCTGCCTAAGAGCAAAATGAGGTAATATCCCGTGACTGTAGGCGGCAAAATCAAAGGTAGGGTGAAAATGGAATCAATCAATTCTTTGGTGTGGAAATTGCGCTTAGCAAGAATGAATCCTAGGGCAATGCCTATGACGCTAACGATTAATGTCGCTATGCTTGCCACAAGGAGTGAAAGCTTGAGCGCTGGCAAGATCATCGTTTACTTAATACTTAGGAAACCATATTTTCTTAATATACTCTGCCCATCTGGACTTAATACCAGATCAACGAATCCTCTGGCCAATTGGCTATCTTTAATTACTGCAATTGGATACAGAATTGGATCATGCAGTCCTTCAGGTGCTCTTGCTACTGTAGCCACCTTACCTTGGGCAGTGGAGACATCAGAGGCATATACAATACCCGCATCCACATCCCCACTTACCACGTAATTGAGCACCTGACGCACATCCTCTGCCAGTATGAGCTTAGATTGGAGTCTTTCCCAAAGTTTCATGTTGGTGAGCAGTTGCTGCGAATATTCTCCCGCAGGAACAGTTTTCGGATTGCCTATGGCGAGCCTCTTTAAGTTCGGATTAATAAGATCGTTAAAGGAGTTTATATTGAGCTGTGAATCGATTGGGACAATAAGCACTAAAGCGTTGCGCGCAAAGTCGCGTCGGGTCTCTTTAATGATCAGTCCTTTTGACTCAAGTTCATTCATCTGTTTTTCTCCTGCACTGGCAAAAACATCCACTGGCGCCCCACCTTCAATCTGCTTTTGCAAGATTCCTGAGGCTCCAAAATTAAAAACTACCTTTGTTCCCGTGTGAGATTTAAAAATCCGACCAATTTCACCAAATGCGTCTTTAAGGCTAATTGCTGCTGCAACAGTGATTTCATCTGGTGCTTCCAGAGCATGGGTAGATAGATTTATTGATATGAGACTAAATGTAATCAATAATCCAGCAAAGATTAAAACAAAAAAACACCGAATAGTTCTTGTTATACTTGCCGTTTTTTTCTCCATATCCGTTTATCCTCCACTTACCGGAGGAATAAATACTACTTCATCACCTTCTTTTAATTCTCTGTTTTCTTCTACGTATTCTCCATTTACCACAAAGAGCACGTGGAAGTTTCTATTGCCAGCGATTTTATGTTTGAATCTCCTCCACAGGTCACCGACCTTTTCTCCCTCTTGAATGTCAATTTCTTCCTCTTCTAGTCCTAGAGTCTCTCTTAGATATGCAAAAAGCCTCAATTTGACCTTCATCTGAGTACCCATAAATATACACGATTTGGTGTTTTTTCAGAACGGATTGATTCGCTTCGGTGATTATGATATTTTGGAGTAGATAGGTGTAGGTC
>CAYMEO010000029.1:0-28650 GCA_964389705.1 uncultured Spirochaetia bacterium | reverse complement strand
TAGGACTGTTGGTGCTGGGGTTGTAACTAAAATCATTCAATGAGGAGTCCTTAATACAATAAAATTATGAATCGTGCTTCTAAGATAAGGATAAAGTTGAAATCGTTTGATTACCGGCTACTTGATAAATCTGCAAGGGAAATCGTAGAGACAGCAAAAAGAACCGGAGCAAGGGTAGCGGGTCCGGTTCCACTTCCCACTCATATAGGGCGCTACTGTGTGTTGAGGTCTCCTCATGTAGATAAAAATTCAAGAGAACACTTTGAGGTAAGAACCCATAAGAGGCTTATTGACATACTTGAGCCCACTCAGCAGACGATAGATGCCCTTATGAAGCTTGATTTGGCTTCGGGGATTGAGGTTGAGATAAAGCTTACCGGATCATAAGACGTTGAGTTAATAGAATTAGTATAGAGCCACAAGGGCGCGGAGTTTTAAATAAAGGGTTATAAAAATGATAGAGGGACTAATAGGCAGAAAAGTTGGAATGACACAGATGTTTCTCGATGACGGGACGCTCTTGGCAGTCACGGTGATAAAGGCTGGACCGTGTTTTGTGGTTCAAAAGAAAATCTCTGAAAAGGATGGATACGAGGCTATTCAAATTGGGTTTGAAGAGGTAAAACCCCAGCGGGCAACGAAGCCCATTCTTGGGCATTTTAAAAAGGCCGGTGTTCCTCCGCTGAGGTTTTTAAAGGAGTTTAAGGTTATCAATGGTAAGGCCGATGATTATAAATCGGGCGATTTAGTTAGGGTGGATATTTTTAAAGAAGGCGACATTGTAGATATTACAGGAAAGAGCAAAGGAAAGGGATTTGCGGGTGTCATGAAGAGGCATGGTTTTCGGGGGCAACCTGATTCCCATGGGGGCATGTCTCATAGGAAACCGGGGTCGGTTGGTCAGCATTCATATCCGGCAAGGGTATGGAAGGGTCTTAAAATGGCAGGACACATGGGGGCTAAGAGGGTTACTATGCAGGGGCTTCGTGTAGTAAAGGTAGATGCTGAAAAAAATCTCATAATTGTAAAGGGCTCGGTTCCGGGTCCGGATAATGGTATGGTAATTTTAAAGCATACGACAAGGGGAAGAAGAGATAAGAACTGAATAAATACGGCGGCCTAACAAGAATGAGGGATCAAAAAATAGTAATGACGAACCCTTCTGTTTGTGTGTATTGGAGTTCATTCGTATCTAAGAATACAGGAAGGTAAAAAGTGCCTCAATATAATGTTTATGATTTAGACAAAAACCCAGTTGGCGTATTAGAGCTTTACCCAGAGATATTTGAGGCTCCAATAAGGGAGCACCTATTTTATTACGTAGTGAACTGGCAATTGGCTAAACGCCGGGCTGGTACTGCCGCGACTAAAACAAGGGGTGAGGTGAGAGGTGGAGGGAAGAAGCCCTGGAAACAAAAACACACAGGACGTGCCCGTCAAGGGAGTATAAGAGCGCCTCAGTGGAGGAAGGGAGCAATAATCTTTGGACCCCAGCCGCGAGACTGGTCTTACAACATTCCCAAAAAGGTAAGACGGGAGGCATTAAAGAGCGCGCTTTCTCTAAAACATAGAGATGGCAATCTAGTGATACTTAAGGACTTTAACCTCTTACAAATAAAGACAAAGCAGATTGTGAATTTTCTCAAAAGGTTTGAACTAAATAGAGCCCTAATACTTATAGATGGAGATAACGAAAATCTCAAAAGGTCTGCGAGGAACTTAGAAAATGTCAAGGTTCTAAAGGTGGATGGACTTAACGTTTATGATTTACTTAGGTTTAACACCCTTGTTATGACTCAAGATTCGGTTGCGAAGGTGCAGGAGGTACTTAGGCGTTGAGAGATCCTGGGCAAATAATAAAACGTCCTCTTATTACTGAAAAATCGTCTTCTATAAAAGATGCGAATTGGTATGTATTTGCGGTTGATAAGAGGTCTAATAAAAAAGAGATAAAACATGCTGTTGAGAGGCTATTTAGGGTCAAGGTCGATAGAGTAAGAACAGTTACTCTGCCAGGAAAGGCAGTCAAAAGAGGGGGACGTATCTCGGGCAAGAGGCCTTCACTTAAAAAGGCTTACGTAAGGCTAAAAGAGGGTGTGATAGAGTTCTTTGAGGGGGTATAAGAAATTATGGGTATTAAAAAATTTCGCCCTGTAACTGCAGGGAGAAGATTTATGACGGGATTTGATTTCGCCGAGATTACGGCACAAGAGCCCTATAGGCCTCTTACTGTGCCTCTCAAGCGCAAAACAGGTAGGAACTCTCAGGGTAGGGTCTCAAGCCTTCATCGCGGCGGTGGCCATAAGCGTCTTTACAGGATTATCGATTTCAAAAGGGATAAATTCAATATTCCCGCAAGGGTAGCCTCAATCGAGTATGACCCCAATCGCTCTGCTAGGATTGCACTTCTTAATTATGCAGATGGAGAGAAACGTTATATAATAGCTCCTGAAGGTTTAAGGGTTGGAGATAAAGTAATCTCTGGTGATGATGTTGATGTTATCACAGGAAATGCACTTCCTCTTAGAAATATTCCAGTAGGAACGACCATCCACAACGTAGAATTAAAGCCTGGAGCAGGTGGACAGATTGCCCGTGCGGCTGGAGCTTCAGCACAGATTATAGCAAAGGAGGGCGATTACGCTCAGATTAAAACCAGTTCGGGTGAGATTCGTCTTGTTCATATAAACTGTATGGCGACCATCGGAAGAGTTGGAAATCTGGAGCATGAGTTGGTGATGATTGGAAAGGCTGGAAGAAACAGACACCTAGGGCGCCGTCCTCATGTAAGGGGCGTAGCCATGAATCCGGTGGATCATCCACACGGTGGTGGTGAGGGGAAGGCCCCGCAGGGAAATCCACATCCTGTATCTCCATGGGGGTGGGCTACAATTGGATATAAGACAAGGAAGAATAAGAGAACGAATAAATTCATAGTAAAACGCAGAAGGATCGGTTATGGAATGGATTAATAGAATGGTATCTAGGGCTGAGAATATACGAATGAAAAAGGATCTTAAGTTATTTTATTATAGTTAAGGAGTAACAATGGCAAGATCGAAGAAGAAGGGGCCTTTTATTGAGCCTAAGCTCCTCAAGAAGATCGAGTTAGCAAGGTCTTCTGGGGATCAACGTATTATAAAAACCTGGTCGAGAGGCTCAATGATTATTCCTGAGATGGTAGGGCTTACATTTGCCGTTTATAACGGGAGAAAGTTTATACCCGTCTATATAACAGAGCATATGGTAGGACACAAATTGGGAGAATTTTCTCCCACCCGCACATTTACAGGTCACGGTGCGGGTGACAAAAAGGCAAAGCTTGAAAAAGCCGGAGGCCCCGGACAAGGGTAAAGGACATGGTCTCGCAAGCTGTATTCAAATATGCAAGGACATCGCCAAAGAAGGCGCGTGTAGTGCTCGATTTAATAAGAGGAAATGGAGTGGAAGAGGCTTTTACAATTCTTGCCTCCCTTAGACGGAGGCCTGCGCCGATTATTGCAAGGCTCCTTAAATCCGCCGTTGCCAATGCCGCTGAGAAGAACCATACGGATACTGAAACACTCTACATAAAGGAGGCTTACGCATCTGGCGGACCAGCGCTAAAGCGATTTAGGCCAAGGGCGATGGGAAGGGCTTATCCAAGAAAGAGAAGAACTACTCACATAACAATAGTGCTCGATGAAAGGGGGTTATAGCTTGGGACAAAAAATCTGCCCGATTGGACTGAGAATAGGAATTACAAAGAGTTGGGATTCCAAGTGGTATGCGGAAAAGCAGAAGTATACACGCCTTCTTCATGAGGATATAGAGATTAGAAATTTGATAAAGAAGGAATTTTACCAGTCAGGAATCTCTAAGATTGAGATAGAGAGAGCGGCTTCTGAGAAGGTAAGGGCCATAATACATGCAGCCCGGCCTGGAATGATAATTGGTAGAAGGGGACAGGAGATCGAATCTCTAAGGCGTAAATTGAGTACTATGACGGGCAAGGATATTTATCTCGATATTCGTGAGGTAAAGCGCCCTGAAATAGATGCCCAGCTTGTTGCTGAAAACATCGCGCTTCAACTTGAAAGACGCATCGCATATAGGCGTGCGATGAAAAGGGTTATGGCCTCTGCCATTAGGCTCGGTGCTCTTGGAATAAAGGTCACAGTTGCCGGAAGATTAGGAGGAGCAGAGATAGCAAGAAAAGAGTGGTACCGTGAGGGCAGAGTCCCGCTTGCCACACTGCGTGCAGACATTGACTATGGGTTCGCCGAGGCAAAGACGACATTTGGTGTAATAGGAATCAAGGTCTGGATATTTAAGGGTGAGGTTTTAGAGAAAAAGGGGCGACAGGCAAGCTGATGTAATTAATTTTTGAGGAAAACAAATGCTTCAGCCAGCAAGAACAAAATATAGAAAACAGCATAAAGGAAGGACAAGGGGGCGCGCAACCAGAGGGGCGACACTCGCATTTGGGGAATTTGGACTCCAATCGCTTGAGTGTGGTAGGCTTACCACTCAACAAATTGAAGCTGCCCGTGTGGCGGTAACACGCCATGTAAAGCGTGGGGCAAAACTTTGGGTAAGAATATTTCCCGACAAGCCCGTAACAAAAAAACCCGCTGAGACGAGGATGGGAAAAGGAAAGGGCGACGTTGTTGGATATGTTGCCCCTATAAAAAGGGGCACTATGCTCTATGAAATAAGCGGTCTCGCCCCGGATGCTGCAAGAGAGGCGCTGAGGCTTGCTTCTTATAAGCTTCCCGTTAAGACGCGTATAGTCGTCCGGGAAGAGGGGGTTCTGGTAGGATGAAGTCAGTTGAGATTAGAGAGCTTAAAGACGATGAATTAGAGAGAAAAGAGAAAGAGATAAGAGAAGAGCTATTTAATCTGCGTGTTCAACTCTCTACGCGCCAGATGACGAATGTCAGTAGGATAAAGAAGCTAAAAAAGGACCTGGCGCGGGTGCTTACAATTCAAAGAGAAAGAAGTCTTGGGATAAGAAGGAAGTAAATGTATTTGTGGGAGAAGAAGATGGTGGAAAGAGGGAAAGTAAAAACTAGGATTGGCATAGTGACAAGCAACAAGATGGATAAAACCGTTGTTGTGGACGTTGTCCAGACAGTGAATCATCCAAAGTATGGAAAGTCTATAAAGAGGGTCTCCCGATTTAAGGCCCATGATAAAAACAACGAGTGTAAGATAGGTGATAAGGTTTTTATAACTGAGTCAAGGCCTCTTAGTCGTACAAAGAGGTGGAGGGTAAGCAGGATTATTGAGCGTGCAGCGATTATTGAGGGAGAACCTCAGGAGATTCTCAGCGAAGGAGAGAAAGCGGAATGATTCAGCCTACTACGATTCTTGAAGCCGCGGACAATACAGGGGCAAAAAAGCTCTTTTGTATAAGGGTAATGGGTGGATCAAACAGAAAATACGCCAGACTTGGCGATGTGATTGTAGTCTCGGTTAAAGAAGCTATACCTAATTCAAAGGTAGAGAAGGGCGACGTTCATAGAGCCGTAATTGTTCGCACGAGAAAGGAGCAGAGACGCTCAGATGGTTCTTACGTGAGGTTTGATGATAACGCTGCTGTGCTTATAACTAAAGAGGACGAACCAATTGGAACCCGTGTTTTCGGTCCTGTAGCTAGAGAACTTCGTTCAAAGGGTTTTATGAAGATAATTTCACTTGCACCGGAGGTCGTTTAGTCTATGGCGGTGGTAGAAACAGGGAAATTGCATATCAAAAGTGGCGATACGGTTTATGTGATTTCCGGCAAAGAAAAGGGAAAGACAGGAAAGGTCATAAAGATTTTAAGGAACGAGAATAAGGCGATAGTGGAAAGGCTCAATGTGATAAAGCGCCATGCCCGACCCTCTCAGAAAAATCCGAGTGGCGGAATAATTGAGAAAGAGGCTGGGATCCATATATCGAATCTCATGCTCTACTGCCCTAAGTGCAAGCGCCCTTCTAGGATAGGGCGAAAGAGGCTCGCGAGTGGAGAGAAGGTAAGGTACTGCAAGAGATGCAATGAGGAGATTAAGGGCTAATGGTTCCGAGACTTAAGACTCTTTATAAAGAGAGGATTACTCAAGCGCTTAGAAAAAGATTCGGGTATAAAAACCCGATGGAGATTCCCCGCCTGGAGAAGATTGTGATCAACATGGGGCTTGGGAAGATAAGCGATGGGGGAAAAGAGAATAAGATTATAGAGGATGCTATTAGGGAAGTATCTATTATCACAGGACAGAGACCTGTAGTAACTAGGGCAAGAAAATCCATAGCGGGATTTAAACTAAGGGAGGGTGCACCCATTGGTTGTATGGTTACCCTGCGTGGTAGCAAGATGTATGAGTTCTTTGATAGACTTGTTAATCTTGCCCTTCCTCGTGTAAGGGATTTCCGCGGTGTCTCATCCAAAGGCTTTGATGGCAGCGGCAACTATACACTTGGACTAAGAGAGCATACTATATTTCCTGAGGTTGAGTACGGCAAGGTTGAAAGGATAAAAGGGATGAATATAACGATCGTTACTACAGCAAAAACAGATGAAGAATCTAAAGAGCTTCTAAAGGGTCTAGGAATGCCCTTTAGGGAGGGTTAAAGAGGTATAACGTGGTAACCATTTACTGTAGGGCACTTGCGAGGAACAAATGGCAACAAAGTCAATGATGGAGAAGTTAAAGCGGAAACCCAAGTTTGCTACGAGGCACAGAAACCGCTGTCCTCTATGTGGAAGGCCAAGGGCATACTTGAGGAAATTCGGTATGTGTAGGCTGTGCTTCCGTCAGGCGGCAAGCTTTGGAAGGATTCCGGGTGTAAGAAAGGCGAGTTGGTAAAACGGAAAAAAAGAGGTATAGGGAATGACCGATCCTATTGCTGATATGCTTACTAGAATCAGAAACGCTTTGATAAATCGGTATGGCTCAGTAGAGATTCCTGCGTCAAGAATTAAGACTGAGATTGCCCGTGTTCTTAAGGAAGAAGGATACATAGGTGAATACAGCCTTATCGAAGATGGGGTCAAAAAGACAATCAAAATAGAACTAAAGTATACACCCGAAAAGGAGCCAATAATAACGGAGATTCGCAGGATAAGTAAGCCGGGCTGTAGGGTCTATGTAAATAAAAAGGAAATACCTAGGGTAAAGGGTGGACTAGGAATCTCTATTCTTTCTACATCAAGGGGAATTATGACTGGTATTGAGGCACGCCGTCATGGGATTGGCGGGGAGCTTATATGTACGGTCTGGTAAGTAGTTGCTAGCTGATTGATGAGGTAAGATTCATGTCGAGAATAGGCAAAAAACCAATTGCCATACCAAGTGGAGTAAAAGTCGAGGTCAAAGATGGCTTCGTAGATGTTGTAGGACCCAAGGGAAGGCTCTCAAGGCGTATTCCTATGGGTATTGAGGTGAAGGTTAATACCCCTTGGATTCAGGTTGAAAGAAAGGGAGATGAAAAGGGATTAAAGGCATTGCATGGCCTTACACGCGCTCTTATAGCAAATATGGTTTTGGGTGTTACACAAGGATTCTCCAAATCGCTTGACATTGTAGGGGTTGGATATAGAGCCGAACTCATCGGGAAGAGCAGTATTAAATTCAGTCTGGGTTATTCGAGCCCAGTTGAATTCTCCCTTCCTCCGGGTGTTACTGCAACGATTGAAGAAAGGGGAACAAGGGTGATTATTAATGGGATTGATAAAGAGGTTGTAGGTGAGACGGGTGCAAGAATCAAAAGACTAAGGTTGCCTGACTCATATAAAGGAAAGGGTATAAGATATACCGGAGAAACGCTTAAACTCAAACCTGGAAAGGCGGGCGCGAAGAAATGATAAAGAGAAGGTCCAGAAAAGAGAGACGGGGTATAAGACACCAAAGGGTAAGAAGGAATATGAGGGGCACTCCGAGTGTGCCGAGACTTTGTGTATTTAAGTCTTCTAGCCATATTTATGCGCAGATAATTGATGACATAGCTGGTCATACACTTGTTGCTGCGTCGTCTCTTACGCCTAAGATTAGGGAAATACTAAAGAACGATAAAAAGAATAAGGTTGATATTGCCCGTATAGTTGGAAGGTATCTAGGTGAGGTTGCTCTATCAAAGGGCATAAAGCGGGTGTGTTTTGATCGCGGTGGGTATCCGTATCACGGCAGAGTAAAAGCAATGGCGGAAGGAGCTAGAGAAGCAGGACTGGAGTTTTAATTCTTTATGGATAATCGATATTGTAGGTAATTTCTTGAGGAGGAATAGATTTTGCCAAAGGAAAGAATTGATCCTACCGGGCTTGAATTAAAAGAAAAGATAGTTCATGTAAGAAGGGTTGCCAAGGTAACGAAGGGCGGAAAGAGGTTTCATTTTACCGCCCTTGTAGTTATTGGAAATAGCGATGGCATTGTGGGAAGTGCTATGGGGAAGTCCAATGAGGTTCCTGACGCTATTAGGAAGGCAGTGGAGAAGGCAAAGAAGAGTCTCATAAGGGTTCCAAGACATGGTGGTACCATTACTCATGAGGTAGTAGGCGAACACGGTTCAAGCCGGGTTATTCTGAAACCTGCCGCTCCGGGCACTGGAGTTATTGCAGGGGGAGCGGTCAGGGCAGTTGTTGAACTTGCTGGGATCCAGGATATCCTATCTAAGGTTTTGGGATCAACAAATCCGCTTAATGTCGTTGCGGCAGTTATTAAGGGGCTTTCTTCTCTTAGAATACCCGAGGACGTAGCAAGACTTAGGGGAAAGGAGATAAAGGATTTAGACCTCCCCAGATATTATTGGGGTTGATAACAAATATGTCTGCACTTTAGCCACGAATTAACACGAATGAAAGGAAATATTGGGGATTTAAAAATTGATTTATTTCTATAAACTCATATTCATTCGTGTTGATTTAAGGAGACAAAAAGAATGTTGCATAAACTGACTCATCCGGAGGGCGCAGTAAAAAATAGAAAAAGGCTAGGACGCGGTCCTGGATGTCATGGAAAGACAAGCGGGAAGGGGCATAAAGGGCAAAGATCGCGCTCTGGCGGAAGGGTATCGCCGTGGTTTGAAGGTGGACAGACTCCACTTAAGCTTAGGTCTCCAAAGCGCGGATTTAAAAGTCCTCTAAAGAGGGTCTATGATGTCGTAAATCTTAAAGATCTAAACAAATTTAATGATGGCGATGTGGTAACACCAGAAGAACTAAAGAAGATGGGTTTTGTAAGTGGAAAGAACCCTGTGAAGATTCTCGGTAGCGGAGAGCTTATGTGCTCTCTTACAGTGAAAGCCCAGGGTTTTAGCGAGGGGGCTCTGAGGAAGATTGAGGAACGAGGCGGAAAGACAGAGAAGATTATATGAGCAGGAACATAGCGTCCATACCCAAGATTCCAGAGCTTAATAAGAGGTTGCTCTTTACTCTATTGATGCTCATTATCTATAGGCTTGGGGTATTTATTCCAACGCCTGGAATAGATCCAGAGCAGCTCTTGAGGATTTTTGAACAGACTAGAGGCACGATATTCGATGTACTGAACCTCTTTTCAGGTGGTGCGCTTGGGCGGGCCTCTGTATTTGCATTGGGTGTAATGCCATATATTACCTCTTCAATTATTATGTCTCTCCTAGTTAAGGCATTTCCCACGCTCGAAGCTATGCAGAAAGAGGGTGAGGCAGGAAGAAGAAGGATTAATCAGTATTCCCGTTACGGTACAATCCTCATCTGTGTCATTCAGGGACTTATGCTTGCTATTACGCTTGAAGGCGGGCTTGGTTCGGGTGTATCTGTCGTGAGAGAGCCGGGATGGATGTTTAGATTTATGACTGTTCTTACTCTTACAGCCGGATCTCTTTTTATTATGTGGATAGGTGAACAGATCTCTGAAAGGGGAATAGGAAACGGCATATCCCTCATCATTGCTGTTTCAATTATTACCAGGATGCCCGCTGCGGTTAGGGATTCAATAAGGTTAATAGAAACCGGAGAGTTGACTGTTTTTGGCTTTATTCTTCTTCTTGCGTTTATGATTTTTGTTGTGGGTGTGATAGTTTATGTCGAGAGGGCATATAGGAAAATCCCTGTTCAATACCCAAGGCGTGTTGTAGGAAGAAAGGTCTATGGCGGTCAGTCGTCCCATCTCCCGCTTAAGGTAAATACCGCGGGTGTTATCCCTCCTATTTTTGCCTCTTCGCTCCTTGTCTTCCCCGCGACTATACTTAGTTTTGTTAATATTCCTATATTGAGAACCATATCGGATTCATTGCTTCAAAGGGGGGTACTTCATGATCTTATCTATGCAGGGCTTATTATATTCTTCGCATACTTCTACACCGCCGTTATATATAACCCTGATGACCTTGCAGATAATCTGAGAAAGAACGGTGGATTTATTCCAGGGATCAGACCGGGAAAGAAGACAGCTGAGTATATTGAAAAAATTCTCGGAAGGATTACTTTCATTGGAGCGATTTATGTTGCCGCAGTCTGCGTTTTACCCACGGTTCTTCAAGGAGCGACATTTAATGTTCCATTCTACTTCGGTGGGACCTCACTTCTTATAGTTGTGGGGGTTACTCTAGATACGGTGCAGCAGATCGAATCATTCCTCATTACTCATAGTTATGAGGGGTTTATAAGAAAACGCGGAATGAAAGGACCGAGGAGATATGGAATATAGGATCTTAGGGGAATTTTGATGAATCTGATAATTTTCGGACCACCAGGGGCAGGAAAGGGTACTCAAGCCGCTCAGATTTCTGCGAAGTATGGTATTCCACATGTCTCAACTGGGGACATATTGAGGGCTTCTGTAAAGGAAGGCACAGAGCTTGGAAGGGTTGCAAAGTCATATATGGATAAGGGGGAGCTTGTGCCCGATAGCGTTATGATTGAGATAATAAGAGATAGAATTTCAAGGCCAGATTCAAGAGGTGGGTTTCTTCTTGATGGGTTTCCAAGGACTATACCTCAAGCGGAGGCCCTAGATAGGATGCTTAGCAATGAGCACATCAAGATTGATAGTGTAATCTCAATTGAGGTAGACGACGAGGAGATAGTGAAGAGGGTAAGCGGTAGGCGTGTTTGCGAAAAATGCGGAGCCATGTATCATATTATCTACGATCCGCCTACAAATATGGGGTATTGTAATAAATGTGGTGGAGCACTTTATACAAGGGATGATGATAGTGAGGATGTAGTAAGGACAAGGCTCGAGGTTTACCGAAGACAGACTGAGCCGATAAAGGAATATTATAAAAAATCTGGAATTCTAAAGAGGGTTGATGGGATAGGCACAATTGAAGATGTGTTCGAAAGAATCGAAAAAATCCTAAAAACCGTTGGTCAATAATGTATGATTTTTCTAAAGAGTGCAGAGGAAATAGATAAGATACGTGCTGCCTCTCAGGTAGTAGTGAGTGTTCTAGAGAGGCTCAAAGAGGAGGCGAAAGCCGGGGTTTCAACCTGGGACCTTGATAGAATTGCTGAAGAGCTATCTCGAAAGGCGGGTGCTACACCGGCTTTTAAGGGCTATCGGGGGTACCCAGCCTCTGTTTGTTTTGCTATAAACGACGAGGTCGTTCATGGAATTCCGTCAAAAAATAAGATTCTAAAGGACGGTGACATTATAAGCCTTGATTTTGGTGTATACCTTGACGGGTTCTATGGAGATTCGGCAATTACAGTTCCAATCGGTAAACCGTCTGCGCTTGTTGAGAGGCTTCTTCAGGTCACAAGAGATTCTCTCTACAGGGGAATCGAGATGGCGCGTCCCGGCAATAGGCTCTTTGATATCTCTCGTGCCATTCAGAGTTGCGTTGAAAGTGGGGGATTTTCAGTTGTTAGGGCATTTGTCGGACACGGAATTGGAAGGAAATTACATGAAGACCCACAGATTCCTAATTTTGTTCCCGAAAACGGAAACTGGGGGAAAGGTATTAAATTAAAGGCCGGAATGGTAATCGCGATTGAGCCTATGGTAAACGTTGGAAGACCGGACGTTCGGGTATTGAGAGATGGCTGGACTGCCGTTACTGTAGACGGTACCCTTTCCGCGCATTTTGAGCATACGGTCGCAATTCTTGAAGATGGCCCTAGGATCTTAACTATATAGAGGAGTTATGGCAAAAGAGGAAAGAATAGAGTTCGAGGGTACTGTGATTGAGGCGCTTCCTAATGCGATGTTTAGAGTAGAGATTGAGGGTGGCCATAAGATACTCGCTTATGTCTCTGGAAAAATGAGAACCAATTTCATTCGGATTCTTCCGGGCGATAGAGTGAAGGTAGAGCTTTCCCCTTATGATCTAACCAAAGGGAGGATTACATATAGGCTGAAGAGATAGGAATCGGTATGTTAGTTCATTTTGTATTTGTTGTCCCTTTTATACAGGGATACACGGAGGGATTGAGAGTTGAAAGTAAGGGCTTCAGTTAAGAAGATTTGTGATAAATGCAAGATTATAAAAAGGCGTGGCACAGTTCGTATAATATGTGAGAACAGGAAGCATAAGCAAAAACAGGGTTAAGAATTGAAAGGAACATAATCATAAAATTGGGAGAAATTTAAGGATGCCGAGAATAGCGGGTGTAGATATTCCACCAAATAAGAGGATTGAAGTAGGTCTTACATATATCTATGGGATTGGACGCCCGACATCTAGAAGGATTCTCTCTCAAGCGGAGGTTGATTTAAATAAGCGTTCTGGGGACCTGACTGAACAAGAGGTTGCTAAAATCAGGGATATAATCGAGAAGGATTACATCGTTGAGGGTGAACTGAGAAAAGAGGTTCAAGCAAATATCAGGCGATTGATCGAAATCGGTTGTTATAGGGGGATGAGGCATCGCTTAAATCTTCCGACCCGTGGACAGAGAACGCGATCTAATGCGAGAACTAGAAAGGGCCCTAGAGGCACGGCAATTACGAAAAAGAAAAAGGTTAAAGGCTAACTTGGAGGTATAACATTTGGCTAAGAAGAAGACGGCTAAGAAGGGTAAAAGGTTTGCAGATCAGGGAATAGCTCATATTCAGGCTACATTCAATAATACCATAATTACAATTAGCGATAATTATGGAAATGTTATTGCCGCATCGAGTGGAGGTATGAAGGGATTCAAGGGAACGAGGAAAGGAACCCCATTTGCTGCGCAGGTTGCTGCTGAGGATGCTGCAAAAAAGGCAATGGATCACGGGATGAAAAGTATCGCTGTTTATGTCAAGGGGCCTGGTCCTGGAAGAGAGCCTGCAATAAGGTCTCTTCAGTCTGCGGGACTTAGGATTACAATGATTCGAGACGTTACTCCGATTCCTCATAACGGTTGTAGACCGGCTGGAAGAAGAAGGGTATAGGGTGACTTGTCATGACTAATTTAATTAGTCCCAATTTCAAGGGGGTCATTTGAGAATTGGCAAAGTACACAGAGGCTGTTTGCAGGATTTGTAGAAGAGAGGGCGTAAAACTTTTTTTAAAAGGGGAAAGGTGTTATACCAAGTGTACACTTGAGAAGCGACCTGACAGGGCTCCGGGAGAGCATGGTTTGATTCGTCCTAAGTTTTCAGAATTTGGAATAAGACTTAGAGAGAAGCAGAAGGTAAAGCGTATCTATGGGCTTACTGAGAGCCAGTTTAGAAAGTACTTTGAAAGGGCCTCCCGGATTAAGGGTATCACGGGTCAGGTTCTTATTTCTTCTCTTGAGAGAAGGCTCGATAATGTGGTGTATCGCCTTGGCTTTGGAAGTTCAAGAAGAGAGGCGCGTCAGATGGTGCGCTATAGACACATACTCGTAAATGGCAGGAAAGTAGATATTCCCTCTTATGAGGTCAAAGTGGGTGATATTATCGAGGTGGCCTCGGAGAGTAGAAAACTCGATAGAATAAACCAGTCTTTTGAACTCCTCTCAAGGAGAGGGCTTCCCCAATGGCTTGAACTCGATAAGGAAAACTATAGAGGAACTGTAAAAAGACTTCCCGTCAGAGAGGATGTTACAGTCCCAATTGAAGAGCAGCTAATAGTGGAGTTCTATTCGAGAGTTTAGTTCGTTATTTTTTTTCTAATTCTTAGTAATTACTTAGCCACTGATTGACACGAATGATCACAAATGAAAAGAAAAATCGAGTACTAAAGATTCAAAGATCATTTTATTCGTGTTTATTTGTGACTAATTACTAAATAAAAATAGGGAGGGAGGCAAGGTGAAGGATTTTCAGAGAAATTGGCATGATCTTATAAAACCAAAGAGGCTTGAGCGGGATGAAAAGACCTCTACTCCAACTTATGGAAAATTCGTATGTGAGCCGCTCGAGCGTGGATATGGAATTACCCTAGGAAATGCTCTAAGAAGGGTACTGCTTTCTTCTATTCAGGGTTCTGCCATTACTTCGGTTAAGATTGAGGGCGTGCTTCATGAATTCTCTACTATTACTGGTGTCAAAGAGGACGTTACGGAGATTGTCTTAAATCTTAAGGGAATTGAACTCAAAATGCACACGTATGAGCCTCAGGTGTTGAGAGTCAGTGCTGCCGGAGAATGCGATGTTAAAGCGGGTGACATCTCTACCGGACACCAGGTTGAAATCTTAAATCCCGATCATCATATAGCCACACTCTCAGAGGGGGCAAGGCTTGAGATGGAGATGACGGTTGAAATGGGGCGTGGTTATGAGCCGGTAGAGAGGCGTGGGGATGCACGTGCTATAGGCGTTATTCCAATTGATGCGCTCTTCTCTCCTGTAAAGAAAGTAAACTACATGGTTACAAATGCAAGGGTTGGCAGGCGTACGGATTATGAGAGACTTACGCTTGAGATATGGACAAATGGTATAATTCTTCCCGAAGATGCCCTTGCGTATGGGGCGAAGATTTTAAGAGAGCAACTTAGGGTGTTTATTAACTTTGATGAAAAAGAAGTAGATGCCAAAGTTGAAACTGAGGAGAAAAAGGAAATAATGGGGACAGAAGATATTCTCTTTATGACACTTGAGGACTTGGACCTTTCAGCGAGGTCTCTAAATTGCCTCAGAAAAGCCAATGTTGAGTATGTGGGGGATTTAATTCAGAAGACTGAGGAGGAGCTTTTAAATCTCGAAAACTTTGGTAAACGTTCTCTTGTAGAGATAAAGGACAAACTCACTGAACATGGACTCAGCTTGGGAACGAAGATTAATAAAGAGGTGTTTGAAGCCGAGAAATCGAAGCGACCGAAAGAAAGAAGGGTTTCATACTAATATTGTTGTAGGGGCAATTGGCTTTGCCGAAATGCCAGGCTGCTACCCGCATTTTCATGAATTGCTCCTACTTGTTGGAGGCTGTGCTAGATGCGACATAGAAGAATTGGAAGAAAACTCGGAGTTGTTACGAAACACAGAAGTGCTTTATTTCGCAATATGGTTACGGATTTTCTACGCCTTGGAAGGATTCAAACGACCGATACTAGGGCTAAGGAACTAAGAAGGATTGCTGAGAAATTAATAACTCTTGCTAAACGGGGAACCCTACATGCGAGAAGGCAGGCTGCTTCAATCATCAGGGATAAGGAGACTCTAAAGAAATTATTTGATGAGATTGCCCAAAGATATAAAGATCGTGCCGGCGGATACACAAGGATTGTAAAGCTCGGTGCAAGGCGCGGCGATAATGCGCCAATATCCATGATTGAGCTTGTAGAAGAAACATTCCAGACTAAACATAAGAAAAAACCAAAAATCACCCCAAAAGAGCAGGTAGTGGCTAAAGAGGCAGTTGAAGCCAAGAGCGGCAAAAAAGAGTCCGCAGCAGAGCTTGGGCTTGTCGGAGCAGAGGTTGAGAAGCCCAAAGAAACCCCTCTGGGGACTACCTCTGAGCCCTCAGAAAAAACCGAATAAACCGGGCTTCCCGTCTCGACTGATAAAAATTTCGATTCTGAGCATTCAACTTAGAATGGATACAGCCCCTATTGAGTTAAAGGGGGAGATTGAACTAGGCAAATTTGTTTTAATGCTCAATCATATTCATGGTATAGTTGTAATTACAGAATCAAATATAGGAATGATCGACCGATCGCTCCTATAAAGCATGATGAAAAAAATAACTGAATTACCAAAGTTTGATCGGCCTCGCGAAAGGCTTCAGACAAAGGGCGCTGAGGCATTATCCGACCTAGAACTCATTGCTATACTCTTAGGAAGCGGAATTAAGGGTCATGATGTGATGACTGTAGCAGGGCGTATATTGAAGGTATTAGATACTAACAATGGGAAACCGAATTTAGAAAGCCTTAAGGAGATTGAAGGTGTGGGCTTGGCTAAGGCAACACTTATCATTGCCGCTCTGGAACTCGCCCGCAGGCGGATTCGACCAGAGGGGTTAAAGATTACGTTTCCAACCGATGTGCTTCCGCTGATTACTCACTTTGCCGACCGAAAGCAGGAGCATTTTATATGCATCTCTATAAACGGTGCAAATGAGGTAATTACAACCCGTGTTGTCTCTGTAGGATTGGTCAATAAAACCCAGGTGCATCCCAGGGAGGTATTTGCTGACCCGATTACAGACCGGGCTTCTGCCATCATTGTAGCCCATAATCATCCGGCCGGTAGCTTAATGCCGAGTAAAGAAGATATAGAGGCCACACAGAGATTAAAGGCTGCCGGAGAGACTCTGGGAATAAAACTACTCGATCATATCATTTTCAACCATAGGGGCTATTACAGCTTTTTAGAGCATGGGCAATTATAAACAAAATAGAGAGGAGCTTTTGATTTATGGAGCCTATGGGACTGATTCTCGATGCCCAAAGTATTTCTGATTTATCTAAGTTAGCCAAAGAGGCTGAAGATGCGATGTTCGATTCGGTTTGGACAACCGAGCTCTATAGAACCGCATTCGGTCAACTCTCTGCCGTCACTCAGTCTACAAATAGGATCAAGCTCGGCACTGCGGTTGCACTTGCGTTTGTAAGAAGCCCGTTTATCACTGCGCTTAGCGCGCTTGATATGGATGAGATTTCAAGCGGAAGACTCATTCTTGGACTCGGAACCGGGGCGAAGCGCACAAATGAGATGTGGCATGGGATAGCTCACGGAAGGCCTGTTGCACGGATTAAAGAGTGTATTGATGTGATTAGGCTAGTAATTGGCAAATCATATCTTGGTGAACCTATACTATATGATGGCAATTATTATAAAATCAATACTAGGGGTTATCATCGCCCATTTAAGCCTTTGAGGTCTGAGATCCCTATCTATCTCGCAGGGATTGGCAGACATATGACCCAGGCTGCGGCAGAGATAGCAGACGGCTATTTGGGTCACGTTGTGTGCTCGCTTTGGTATATCAAGGATGTATTAAGTGCGAGTATAAAGGCGGGGCTTGCCCGATCTCAGAGGAGACGTGAGGATTTTAGGGTCTCTTCGATTATCACATGTGCCATATCAAGTGACAAAAAGGAGGCAAAGAGGGCTGCACAGGCAACAATAGCCTTCTATGCAACCGTACGTACATATGAGCCGCCTTTCCGTATGCACGGATTCGAGAATGAGACGAAGAAAATTAGAGAGGCGTTCTTTAGAGGGGATATTGAATCCATGATTGGAAACGTAAGCGATGATATGGTTCGGGTATTTGCAGTGGTAGGAGAGGCAGATGAGTGTCGGAAGAGGATACATGAGTATAGGGAGTACGTAGACTTGCCTATTCTCAGCGCACCACATTATTTCTTGGATTTTGAAGAGGTGAAAGTATACCAGAAGGCAATCTTAGAGACATTCGGGAGATAGGTGGAATAAGAACAGAGATACCTGCTTTACATTTTATATGTGTTTTGGTATAGATATATCCATTGTAAATTCCTTAAAGGAGGTTGAGGCTGATGAGAAGGATTATAGTATTCTTTGCATTTTCATTCGTGTTTCTTCTTTCTCATTATGGTTTTTCTGCAGGAGAGAAGGTAAATATAAATACTGCTACCCCCGATCAGCTTGTCAAGCTACCGGGTATAGGTAAGGTACTGGCTCAAAGGATAGTAGAATATAGAGCCAAAACCCCTTTCAAAACGATTGATGAGATAAAGAACGTAAAGGGGATAGGCGATAAAGAATTTGCAAAGATAAAGGACTTAATCACCGTAGGAGGACCGGGGGAAGAGATTGCACCTACCAAAGAAACGGGAACTACAGCCGCGGGGGCTACTGCCACGCCCGCCCCTGCCAAGAAGAAAAGAGGAAAGGGGACTATGGCTACACCTGTGCCTACGCCCGCTAGATAAGTGAGGAGCGTTTATTGAATGCCAAAATGGTTTTGTATTTCGTAGAGGCGATCGATTCGGTCACCTCTACTCTAAGTAGAAGGATACAGTGAAGAAATAGCCCCAAGAAGATTAAGAATTGGAAAGTCAGAGTAGAGGGATTATTTAAGCCCTTTTAAGGATATTAGTCTAGGTTTTCTCTTCTTCCTTTTCGATGTCTGCCATCATCTTTTGCCTACGCCATTCTTTGACGGCGAGTTTTGCGGTGGTGAGTCCTAGAGTTGTGCATTTGGGGCGCGCCATGCCCAGCTCCTGTCCCACTATATCTAAAATAACATTCGGGCCCATTGCCTCTACCTCATCTAGGGTTTTACCTATTATTATTTCGGTAATTATAGAGGCCCCTGCCTGACTGACCGTACATCCTTCTCCCAAAAAGGACGCATTCTTGATGCGCCCTTCGTCATCCACATTTAGATAAATTGTTACTATGTCTCCACAGCCAGGATTTCCCCATTCCTTAACTACCTGGGCGTTATCAAGGGCACCGTAATTTCTGGGATTCTCATAATGATCTAGGATCAGCTCCATTCGCTCTTCGCGTTTCATTTCCATGGGTATTTTACCTCAAGTCTCTATAATTGTCAGCCATCTTTATCCTAGTGAGTGCCGATGAGAGACGCGAATTAATTTGTTGAAATCGGCTTTGTCTGTTTCAATGAATGCACCTGTATTGCCGCCAATTGTCACTGTCCGGTCCCCCTCCTGAGTAAGTCCTGCCCTGCTAGGGCACCACTTCATCCCACTGGGCTATGTGTATGCCCCGGCAAGGGTATTGAACATCATCGTAACTGATGTAAACTGCGCCGGCAGCCACGACAGTGTTGATCTTAATTAAATCATCTAATTTTGCCATGATTATTTACCTCCCAATGTTGGAGCCAGGACTGATTTATAAATCCCACTGCCCCGCATGCGCCTAGTGGAAGATGAAAACATTCGGGCATGGAAAAGGTAAAGTATAAGTAACTTAGATTACTAAGGCTTTTCAATTGGTGCCCTGACCAGATTACCCCACTCAGTCCATGATCCGTCATAGTTCCTTACATTCTTATAGCCAAGGAGATATGTAAGAACAAACCACGTATGAGATGACCTCTCCCCAATCCGACAATATGCAATTACATCGTCATCGGGTCTTAATCCCTGCTCACCTTCATATATCGCTTTTAGTTCATCGGCAGATTTAAATGTCCCGTCCTCATTTGCCGCACGTGCCCAAGGGACGTTCTTTGCACCAGGGATGTGCCCCCCTCTCAATGCTCCCTCTTGAGGATAGTTCTCCATATGAAGCAACTCGCCCGTGTATTCCTTAGGAGAACGGACGTCAATCAGCGGTTTCTTTAATTGTATGTGTTTCATTACATCATCTCGGAATGCCCTGATAGATTCATTAATATGGGAGACCTTATAGTTTGTCTTAGGATACTTGGGAACATCCTTCACTAGTGGGCGCTTCTCCTCTATCCATTTCTGTCTTCCCCCATTCATAATCAGGCACTTTTCATGTCCCATTACCTTAAAAGTCCAGAATGCATAACATGCCCACCAGTTGTTTTTATCCCCATAGAAGACTACAGATGTATCGTTTGCAATGCCCTTTTCAGACATGAGCTTCTCGAAGTTTTCCTTATTTATATAGTCACGGATTAGTGAATCCTGAAGCTCCGTCTGCCAGTCGATCTTGACTGCGCCTGGAATGTGACCCACATCATAGAGCAGCACATCTTCATCGCATTCTACTATTCTGATGTTTGGATCATTTATATGGTCGGCAACCCACTGTGTGCTGACCAAAACCTCTGGATGTGCATATTCAGCCATAGCGATTACACCTCCTTCTTGATTTTTTGTAAGTTCTTCTTGCAAGAGATGTACCAATTTAAGTTATATGATTTTATTAGACTTTTCAAGAAAACGGGGATACCTCCTCGATTATTATGCAGCCAGTTCGTATACTTATTCTACAATTGCAGATAAGTGGTTCTCTCTTTTTTGGATTTGTGATATGATAGGAATGGATAACCCTATGAAGAGAGATTATATTTTTTAAGAGGGAGGGCATTGATATGGAAGATTTAAGGGTTAGGGATTTAATTGGTAAAAGGGAGAAGATTTATTCTGTAGATGCAGATGATACGGCAGATGTGGCTGCCCTAAAGCTACGGAATTTTAAAGTGAGGACTATAGGGGTTCTAAAAGATGGGGCATTGGTTGGGGTCATAGGACAGAGTGACCTTGCAAATAAGGTTGTGGCTATGAGTAGGAATCCATCGGATGTTAGGGTCTCTGAAATTATGAGCACCAATATAGTGACTGTTCGGCTTGATACATCCTTCTTTGAGTGCTTGGAGCTTATGGATACGCATAATATCTCGCATCTAGTCGTATTGGATAACAACGGAAAGTACTATGGAATGCTTTCATGGAAGAATATACAGCAGAGATTGGTTGAGGAGCTGGAATATCAGCTTCGACTAACTCAGGAGTATGTATTTGGCCCACATTGCAATTTGTTTTTGGAACAATTATTAAAGAGGCACTACTGAAAATTAGCAACATACAAGCTAGTTATACTGAAAATTCTATCTCTCTTACCCTTTCTGGATCAAAATCTCGGATGAGGTTTAATTCCTCTTCTGTGGGAGGTGGGGTAAAGGGGGCGGGCGAAACCGGAAAGCCCGTGTTTTCTCTGACCTCATCATAACTCGAATATGGATGAATGCTATCTAGTACGAGGCCTCCGTTCTCTTTTCTGAAAACTGCAATCGGTGTGACGACCCTATAGACATTTCCACTTGCCGTAACAATCGGGCATTTATCTATAAACGTGCGTTTGTCGTGTCTTGTTCTCCAGAGTATTACGCGCTTGGTGTTTGGATAAATCAGTGCACTCCCTGCGCCGCCTGTAAATTGGGTTTTTATTCTCCCGCCTTCTGAAATGTGGCTTAGATTAAAATTTCCATATCTATCTATCTGCACCCCTGAGAGAAATGCAACATCGAGTTCTCCCCTTGCCGACATATCAAATATCTCAGCGAGGGTAATCGATGCCCTTCCTTTATAGAGTTGATCATGAACTGTTGTACGTGGTGCAAAATCGGGGCTTGGGTTGATTCTACCGGGGATATTAAGCCAAGTGAGGTTTGGATTGTAGAGCTTTTTTCCAAGCCAGATTGCGAAAAAAGGGAGATTCGATGCCACACCCATAAATGCGTTTTCTGCTTCTCTAAGGAGGCGGGCCATTACAACTATCATCATATCGGCTTTTGAAAATTCGTAGTTTCCACTCATTTAGGGTCTAACCTCTTTGAGGTAGGATCTAAGGTCTTCTTTGTCTTTTATTGATAAGTATCTCTTTATGTGTTCGGGGGAGTAGTCATAATACGGATAACACGCCCCTGGAAAGGCGCCTTTTGGCAATTCCACAACGGCTACCACCTTAAATCCTGGGATAATGGCTAAGTCTCCTTCGAGTCTGATTTCATCATTGTAGACTATTCTCTCTGTTGTAATAATGATCTTTTTTGCAGCCCTGGTCATAAAGACATCCTCAAAAACAGGCCCATATATAATGGCGTTTCCATCTTCGTCTGCCTTCTGGACATGAATCACCGCCCAGTCAGGATAGATGGCGGGTACTGTTAGAACATCCCCATCTCCATAAGGGTTATTTACGGTTTTAAATTTACTAACTAGATAGCTCTCTCCTAGGTTGGCAATCGGCATGAAAGGTACTCCAAATGCTGCGGCTCTGAGGCTTGATATAATTGTATAGCAGGAGTTTTCTTCAAAACGGACTTTTCCTTCCTGAACAGCCCGTCGGAAATTGGGCGCGAGGCCAAATTCAGCCTCAAAGCTCACGTATCCTGCCGCGACCTCATCTAGGCATTCTGCAAGGCAGAGTAGATCGAAGTCATAGTTTGCCGCCGTTTTCATGACCTTGAGTCCCTTCTTTCCCTGACGTGCAATCTCTCTGGCAAACGCTGCGGGGATGCGCTGAAGAAGGAGCCCTCCCATAGCCAACCTCTGTCCGTCAGATATAAGAGAGACCGCTTCTTCAATTGTCTTTACCTTATTCATTGGTGTGTCTCCTTAATAGTTTAGCTGGTACATAATCAAAGATTAGCATAAACGAGGAATAATAAAAAGAAATTGATCCGGAGGCATATCTAAAAAAATAATACGGATAGAACAGATAATCCTCTGTCAGAGCAAGGTTGTCTTGCTTGTGTTATGGGTGTTTCAGGTTGTATTTTTACGCAAAGTTAGGTTCCAAATTCATGACATTTTTTGTCATACAGAAATCGCTGTAAGGATCGGTTTGAAGGGGTTATCTAAATATATTTTCCAAATATAAATAGTCATATTATACTATTTTGTCAATTAGATGAGTTATTAAGTAATTGAAATTAATTACTTATATCTCTCGTATATGGTATCTTCCATTTTTATTTTAAACAATATTAAATGGAAATTATGTATGGGGTAACCATGAAACTACAAGTGGCACAGCTATTGCTACTAACAAAGCAAGGGATATTATAGATCAAAACCTAGGGAGTGAGGGTGTGAGTAATAATAATAAGAGTATTCCAGGTAATGAATCCAACCTGTTTAAGGAATGCCTCCATATTTTAACAGCAATCATTATTATAGCTGGAATCTTAGTGCTGACTTTACCCCAAACAGCTTTGCAGAAGCCCTTAAGCCCGGCCTTATCTCCCTTTAGGTATAATTCAATTCGGCAGAAGTACCTTCTTAAAAAAGAGGATTCCATTAGAAAAGGGTTAAAAGGGGCTTCTGAGTTCTCTCCGACGATTCTTGGGTATTTGACTTCTCCTCTTACGAATCTATGCTGGGAATCGCCCCTTGATTTAGGAGGGCTGTTTCATCATACGTTCTTTTCCGTTTTACCTCACCACAGATCACCGCCTATTTTTATTTGAATCCCCCTAGTCTGACTATTACCGCTCTAGAAAAACTAATCTGTCCTATTTCTTGTTACATTAAGGACAGGAGTTAGTTTGGCAATTTCCCTTGGGAAAGGAGGAAATAAATGGAAATACAAAGGGCAAATACATTAAATGAAAAGCATAGGTATTTAGGTTTGGGACGTCATATACCCAACTTCTTCATAATAGGTGCTGCAAAGTCTGGTACAACGTCGCTTTATTACTACCTTAAACAACATCCTGAGATCTATATGAGCCCTGTAAAAGAACCAAAGTATTTTTTTGCATCTATAAATAAATTCCCTCACAATGGACCAGGTGACATAGAGGTTGACAAGATGATTATAAAAACATGGCATGACTATCTAGATCTCTTTAGTGGTGTCTCGCGTGAGAAATGTATTGGAGAGGCATCTTGTGGTTATCTTTATTACCATGAACATGTTGCCCCATCAATAAAACGCATCAGCCCGGAGGCAAAGATAATTGTAGTTTTAAGAAATCCCGCAGAAAGGGCCTTTTCTGCATATTGTCATCTTTTTAGGGAAGGTAGAGAAACCCTCAGCTTTGAGGAGGCCCTAGAGATTGAGGAAGAGAGGAAAAAAAGGAATTATGAGTTTATATGGTTTTATAAGGACGTTGGTTTTTATTATCCTAGGATTAAAACGTACCTTGATACATTGGGTGAGGAGAGTGTAAAGATATGTTTATATGATGACCTCAAGCAGGATCCAATTGGATTTATAAAAGGCATCTTTAGATTCCTTGGAGTGGATGAAGACTTTGTTCCGGATATATCCATAAGACATAATGTATCAGAGATATATAGAAGCAAGCTCTTTCAAAGATTCCTTTTAGATTATGATCATCCACTGAAGAAACTATTTCGTCCCGTGTTGCTGAGCACGATAGGCAAAGAAAGTACTGAGAAGTTGGTTAATTATTTTAAGAATGTGAATTCAGTAAGGATGAAACCAAGGACAAGAAGGTACTTAGCTGAGTTTTACAGAGATGACATCTTAATGTTACAGAGTCTGATGAGGCGAGACCTTTCTGATTGGCTAAAATAGAATTTTGTATTATGAGATTAGAATTATCTGTTGGTGCTTATCTCTTTTCCTCTAATGAATTCAAAAAATGGGTAATAAGATAAGTGAGCTTTTCATGCTCAAGAAGGAATGAGTCATGTCCGTAGTTGGACTCTATTTCATGGTATGTAACATCTATACCGTTTGTATTTAGGGCTTTTACTATCTCCTTTGACTGATATGAGGGATAGAGCCAATCCGAAGAGAATGAAGAGACGAAGACCTTTTTGCATTTGATTCTCTTAAATGATTCTTCTAGGCTTACATACCCCTCAGAGGCATCGTATATATCAATTGACCGCATAAGGTAAATGTAGCAGTTTGCATCAAACCTCTGGACAAACTTTGAGCTTTGATGCTCTAGATAACTCTCAATCTCAAACTTGCTGTCCAGCCTTAGCTTCATTGTGGCTGGGTCTGTGTGCCTCCTACCAAACTTCTGCCAGAGCCACTGATCGCTTAGATATGTTATATGTCCTATCATTCTAGCGATCGCAAGCCCCCTGTTTGGGGGTTCTTTTCCGTAGTAATCTCCTCCATTCCAGTTTGGATCGCTCATAATTGCCTGAAGTCCTACTTTATGAATTGCAATAGACTGGGGGGTTGCTCTTGCCGCAGAGGCAATAAGGATTATTGAATCCACAATATTGGGATAAAGAAGGGCCCATTCGATTGCCTGCATCCCTCCCATTGAGCCACCGGCGATTGTGCGAAGGCGATTCACCCCCAGATAGTCTAGGAGCTCTCTTTGTACACGCACCATATCACGTATTCCAATTAATGGAAAATCTAAGCCATATTGCCTCCCCGTTTCTGGATTAATTGATGCAGGCCCTGT
The DNA here is from genome assembly GCA_964389705.1 of uncultured Spirochaetia bacterium. Classification (GTDB taxonomy): domain Bacteria; phylum Desulfobacterota_D; class UBA1144; order Nemesobacterales; family CSP1-2; genus PSLL01. The sequence continues at coordinate 3,519 of CAYMEO010000029.1, read as the reverse complement.
TGTTCCATAGCAGCTCCCTAGGATATTGGAACAAATAACAAAATACTTATCTGTATCAAATGCCTTTCCGGGACCAATCATAACATCCCACCAGCCTGGGTATTTATCGTCAGGTTTGTGTTTTCCTGCGGCATGTGCACTTGCGGTAAGGGCGTGTTCGATTAGTATTGCGTTATCTCCGGTCTCATTTAGTTCACCATAGGTTTCATAGGCAACAGTAATCGGTCCGAGTTTCTTACCATTGTCGAGAATAAATTCATTCGGGGGATATGCAAATGTATGGTATTTGGTCTGGACAATCCCGACTGAGCCATGCTCTACAATAACTACAGGTGATTCTCCAAGCTCTCTGATAGTCATGCCTTTGCTTTCTGCGATTTCTCCAGCGCCTGATCAACATCCCAGAGAATATCATCAAGTGTTTCAAGCCCGACTGAGATTCGAATCATATCCGGGGTTACACCGGCCCTTATCTGCTCCTCTTCTGTAAGCTGGCGGTGTGTTGTGGATGCCGGATGAATCACAAGGGTTTTTGCATCCCCTACATTTGCAAGATGACTGAGGAGCTGAACACTTTCAATGAATTTCACGCCGGCGTCCTTACCGCCTTTAATTCCAAATGTGAATATAGAGCCCGCACCTTTAGGGAGATATTTTTTCGCAAGTTCGTGATAAGGGTTATCCGGAAGACCCGGATAGTTAACCCATGTTACAGCAGGGTGCTCCTTCAGGAATTTTGCAAGGGCTAGGGCATTTTCACAGTGTCTTTCCATTCGGAGATGGAGGGTTTCTAAACCCTGAATAAAGAGAAACGCATTAAATGGACTGAGGGCAGGGCCAAATGTCCTTAGGGTCTCAACCCGTGCCTTCATTATGTATCCGAAGTCTCCGAATGTCTCGTAGAATCTCACTCCGTGATACCCTTTTGAGGGCTCTGTCATAGTGGGAAAGTTTCCGTTATCCCAGGGGAATTTCCCAGACTCAACAATCACGCCACCGATCGAGGTTCCATGCCCGCATATGAACTTTGTAGCCGAGTGCACTATAATATCGGCTCCATGTTCTATGGGTCTGCATAGGTATGGGCTGGCAAATGTATTATCAACAATAAGCGGGATCCCCGATTCGTGTGCTATGTTTGCGACGGCCTCTATGTCAAGGACATTGATTAAAGGATTTCCTATTGTCTCTGCAAATATGGCTTTTGTTTTTTTAGTTATTGCCTTTCTGAAATTTTCCGGGTCGTCTGGGTTTACGAATTTAGTCTGAATTCCCAGTTTTCTAAAGCTCACATCAAACTGAGAATACGTGCCCCCGTAGAGCGTGCTTGCAGAAACCAATTCGTCCCCGCACTCCATGATTGTAAAGATTGCCACCACTTGGGCTGCCATTCCCGAAGCCAAGGCGAGTGCCCCGCGACCGCCTTCGAGTGCTGCCATCCGCTCTTCAAATACGGCATTTGTGGGGTTCATTATTCTGGTGTATATATTTCCAAATGTTTGAAGATTAAAAAGGCTCGCCGCATGGTCTGTACTATCGAAAACATAAGCGGTTGATTGATATATCGGAACGGCGCGGGCGCCCGTTGTTGGGTCGGGAAGTTGACCCGCATGGAGACACAGTGTTTCAAAACCGAATTTCCTATCGGGCATCTGTTTTTCTCCTAAAATCGGTGATGAAATCATCTATAGGGCAACCAAAGGGGATTACCCTACAATTAATACGGCTAATACGGCAGCCATCTGGGTCTCTTAGAAGAGATCACGCCTGTATAAACACCGATAAAATTAAGTCCTCCAAATAGGCGTGCGTGCTCGATCTTCATACAGCGATTCATAACGACCTCAAGTCCTGCCTCTTCCGCCTTTTTAGCAGCCTCTTCGTTTACAATTCCCAGTTGCATCCACACAACCTTTGCCCCTATTTTAATTGCGTCCTCTACAATGGGAGGTACGTCTTCGGGCTTTCGGAAAATATCCACAACATCCACTGGCTCCGGGATCTCGATTAAGTTCGGATAGCATTTTTCCCCCAAGACCTCTTTATACGCGGGGTTTACGGGAATAACTCTGTATCCGTGATCCTGGAGGTATTTTGCGGCAAAAAAGCTCGGACGATACCAGTTCGCCGAAAGTCCAACTACGGCAATAGTATGATTTTCTTTTAAAATCCTCCGCAGGGTTTCTATATCGTCCCTCATTTGATTTGCCCCAGTGTTATCGATCTTATTAAAAGATAAGGAAATTATTATATAATTTACCCTAGTTTGCTTAGACTCTACAAATTCTTGGTAAGGCAAATTATTATAGAAGCTTGGTAGGGAGTATAGATGATTAGGGATTTTGAATACAAAGGACGATGGTGGTTACTGGAGAAAACGGATAAAAAAATAGAGGGGACTTTAAGTTTTGTTCACGGTGAAGATATTACATTAGAATTATCTGGCGTATTCGAACAGGATGATCCTGAAATAATTATGGGTATCTCTGATGATAATAAAATAACCCTTTATAAAAATCTCTTGATTAAAAGACAAGATGGTATTCATTCCGTCTTTATTGTTGAATATGTATTTCTTGGAAAACATTTCAATCAACCACAAGATATTGGTTTTTCCTCTGTATCAATCAATTATACTTATTTAGAGGAATGGTTATCTGGACTTCCATTTAAATATGGACTACAGAAGATAAAATTGGACTGCTTAAATTCAACACTTTCAATCAACCATAGTTCTCCTGCCTTCATAGTGATTACTCCCGAACAGCATAAACATTTTAGATGGTATGAGGAGACTTGGAAAGATTTAGAGAACTTCTTAACGTTGGTAATAGGCTATCCAGTTTATCCTAAGATTTTGAAGGGTTACGGTGATGATATACAAATTGCTGACGGGGGGACAATAAAAGAAGAAATTGAAATATTTTACTCGCTGACACAACCCAATATCAAAAAGTATTTGTATCGTTCCGACATGATAATTCCATTTCCCTCCATGAAAGATAAGTTTGAAGAATACATCAACAATTGGTTTGCCAAATCTGAAAAATTGAGACCAATATATGATTTATTTTTTGGAACGATTTACGACCCTTCAATGTATAGAGAGTTCCACTTCTTAGCCCTGTCCCAGGCAATAGAGAGTTTTCACAGGTGTGTCTATGGTGGACAATATGTGACGGACAAGGAATATGAGCTAATCAAGGATGTCTTAATAAAAGCCATTCCTGATGATCTTGATGAGGATTTTAAGAAAAGCTTAAAGAAAGGGCTGGAGCATGGTAACGAGTTTTCCTTAATGAAAAGATTAAAAGAGCTGGTAAATCAATTTTGGAAGAATTGTCTAGAGAATTTTGTGCGAAAGAAATCTACCTTTATTGATGATATTTACAACACTAGGAATTATCTAACTCACTACGATGAACGTCTGAAGAATAAGGCAGTTCTGGGAGAAGATTTATTCCACTTAAATGAAAGATTAAAATTATTCTTGACTGTTCTTTTACTTGATCAACTCGG
>CAYMEO010000028.1:27477-28655 GCA_964389705.1 uncultured Spirochaetia bacterium | reverse complement strand
ATGGGACTGCAAACTAAAAAGACCAATTCCAAATCTCATTTAATTGCCCCTCTATCATGAAAGTGTGTTGATTCCATCTTGGTTAACTCATTATCTCACAGCAAATAATCCTCTGTCAACCCAAAACTCTCGACGATTTTATCAGGGGACTGGATCCATGAAATCACAACATAGGACCGCTACCGCCTGTATGGGAGAGAAATCAGGTTTTACAGAGAGATTGCCAAGGAAATAGATATACGAATTCCACGATACTACTACAGTACTCTGGATATTGAATTTGGAGATGGAACAACCGAGACAACCCAGCGAATCAGCGAATTTTGGGAGCACTTCATTCTGAGATTGCATGCGGATTTAATCATTAATCAGGGCTGGACTGATAAATCAGGGCTTGAGGAGATTGGATCGGCTATCAGAGCCTGGGGCGAACACCCCGATGCCTTTTTTGCTAGGTCTCGATGTGAGGCAGTGGGTTGGAAGAGAGAAAATAAATGGGAATCGTTATATCTCCATTGCGCTTCCTTTGCCCGTTTAGCTTCTAATCTCATACCGGGTCCTATACCTAATTAAGGCGCGATCGTCACGATGGCCTTTTTTGCATCAGTCCCACCCAGTCCTATATCAATTGTTAAAACCTCCTTATCAGAAACTGATCCTAACAATAGGATAACAAGGCTTGAGACGAAAATTATGGAACCGCCTACAGCAATAGTCAGCCTTCACCCCGGCATTCTAATCGGAATCAATTGCTGTCCGTAAGGCAGATTTGATATAGCAGCAACTCCTATAAGACCCACTCCAATGCGATGAGAAGCAGCGATATACCTTTAAATGACCCTCTAAGTGATCCCATTTTATGCAAGAACCCATCTTTGCTATTTTATTTCAGAAACGGAGAATAAATAATCAAATGATGATTACAAGAACATTGTAGAAAGATTACAATCCTGTAATCTTTTCGACATAGTTCTGTAATTTCAACTTGATAATATCGCGTATACAAAGAAGGCTATTTTCAAGAGGAGGGGTAAGAAAATGACCAAGGCCGTCGGTGCAACTTCAGTCTTGGTTATATTGTCTGTATTCCTTACAGGTTGTCAGGGATCAAGTGCAAATCAAACAGACCCAAGGGTTGTACAGGGACTTGCAATTGCACCAGTTCCACTAAATTTCAG